>JBOGLI010000298.1:0-10265 GCA_050746165.1 Terriglobales bacterium
AGGCGGTGTCGGAGGCCATTGATCGCGCCGGCATCGTCCGCCTGGTCTACGGCGGATACGGCACGCCGCTGTGGGGGAATGTCAGCCCGGGAAACAAGATGTGGGTGGACAATGCGCTACCGCATCCGGCCCGATCCCTGGATGACGCCAAAACCCTGCTGCGCTCTGCAGGATTTCGCTGGTCCAACGATGGCACGCTGCTTGATCGCTCCGGGACTCCAGTGGAGTTCTCGATCCTGACCAGCTCTTCCAACGCACAACGCAGCAAGATGGCGACGCTGATCCAGGAAGACCTGAAGCAACTGGGAATGAAAGTCAACGTGGTGCCTATGGACTTCCGCTCCATGGTGGACCGCCTGCTACAGACATACGACTACGATGCCGCGATCATGGGACTCGGTGGAGGCGACGCCGACCCGAATCCGGAGGTAAACGTCTGGGAGATGTCTGGAACGATGCACTTGTGGCATGTCGGCGAGAGCGCGGGCGCGCAAGACTGGGAGCGGGAGCTCGACCAGCTCATGCAGCAACAGATGATCACGCTGAAATACAACGACCGCAAGAAAATCTACGACCGCGTCCAGCAAGTAATTGCCAACAATCTTCCGTTTATATTTCTCGCCACCCCCAACGTGCTCACCGCCGCCAAAGCGCAGCTCGGCAATTTTCATCCCGCCATCCTTGACCATTACACGCTGTGGAATGCGGAAGATCTGTATTGGCGCGATCCTTCGCTCCGAGGACGGTGATGGAAGCGCCCGCGCCAGCTCGGTCGGAACAGTGGTCGGATGAGCGTCTTGTCACCGCATGCCTCGACCGCGACAGCGAGGCTTGGGGTGTATTGATCGATCGCTACAAGAATCTTATTTACTCGATTCCCGTCCGGCTCGGCCTGCACCAGGACGCCAACGACATCTTCCAATCCGTTTGCCTGGATTTGCTGCAGGAACTCCAACGCCTGCGCGAAGCGAAAGCACTGCCGCAGTGGCTGATCCAGACCTGCTATCACAAGTGCCTCGCATGCCGGCGCCGCGCAGAACGGCAAGTAGAGTTAGACACGGACGAGCTGCCCCACCCCACTGAGGTCCCGAAGGACTTGCTCGCCGAGTTGGAGCAGGAACAGGAGGTGCGCGATGCGGTCGCTAACCTGCCGGACCGCTGTCGCCGCATGGTCGAGATGCTGTTCTACGAAGACCCGCCGCGCAGCTACGACGAAGTAGCGAAAGAATTGAACCTTGCTACCGGTTCGATTGGATTCATCCGCGGCCGCTGTCTGCAGCGCATGCGCAAGGAACTGGAAGGCATGACGAAACGATGAGCGCGCCCCCCCAATCCGTGGAGATTGAAGCGCTCGTCGAGCAGATGAGCTCCCTTCTGTCGGAGGACGAACGACGGGCCTTTGTCGAGGCGAATCCCAGCTTGCGCAATACGGAAGTCCTGTCGTCGGTCACGAACCGTGTCCTGCGGCAAATCCGCGTGAGCACGGCGGACGCGCTACGCCTCGCCGACGCCGCGGTGACCATCGCGGAGGCGTTGAATACGCCGGCCGCATTGGCCGAGGGGCTACGGTCGCGGGCAAACGCTTTGTATGGAATGGGACAGAATGCTGCCGCGGCCGAGTTGCACGCACGGGCCGCCGAACTGTTCGAACAAGCCGGAGACCGGGACCAGCTCGCGCGCACGCTGAGCACGTCGATCCAGCCGCTGTCGTTGATGGGCTGCTACGACCGCGCCCTGGCGGCGGGCGAACGCGCGAGAGAGATTTTTCGCGAGCAAGGCAATCTGTGGCGGCTGGCGCGGGTCGAGTTGAATATCGGCAACATTTATTACCGCCAGGACCGCTTCCAGGACGCGCTCCAGGCGTACCAGCGCGCCTACACGGAGCTGTTGAAGCACGATGACGCGGAAGGAATTGCGGGGGCGCTCAGCAACCTGGCGGTCTGCAACATCAGCCTCAACAACTTTACCGAAGCGTTGGCGAATAACGAGGAAGCCCGCAGTTTTTCCGCAGCGCACCAGATGCCGCTGCTGGTGGTCCAGGCCGATTACAACATCGCTTACCTGCATTTCCTGCGCGGCGAATACGGCCGCGCAATCGAAATGTTGCGGGCGGCGCGAGTCAAGGCAAAGGACCTGAACGACGGCTATCACGGCGCCTTGTGCAATCTCGATCTTTCCGAGATTTACCTGGAATTGAACCTGCACGCGGAAGCCGCCGAACTCGCCGACTCCGCCCACGCCGGATTTGAAACGCTGGGCATGGCGTACGAAAGCGCGAAGTCGCTCGCGTTCTCGGCGATTGCCTGCAGCCAACTGGGCCAGCCCTTCCAGGCACTCGAGCGGTTCGCGAAGGCGCGCGAGGTGTTCCTGCGGGAGAACAACCTGGTTTGGCCCTCGCTGATTGATCTGTACCAGGCGCTGGTGTTGCTGAATGAAGGACGTCTGTTCGAGGCGCGCCGCCTGGCGCTCGCGGCCTATGAGTCGTTCCGCTCGTCATTCCGCAGTAAAGCCGTGCTGGCGCAACTACTGCTGGCGCGGGTGACGCTGAGTATGCGCGACGCGGCAACTTCCCTGGAACATTGCCGGACTGCGCTGGCCGGCGCCGAAGAATTGCAACTTCCCGTCCTCATTTACCAGGCGGAGTTTGTGAGCGGCCAGATTTACGGCGCGATGGGGAATGCGAACCAGGCCTACGAAAGTTATCGCCGCGCCCAACGGGCGCTGGAGACATTGCGCGGCAACCTGCGCGGCGAAGAACTGAAAATTTCCTTCTTCAAGAACAAGCTGGAAGTGTACGAGAACCTCGTGATCGCGTGCCTGGCGGACGCCGGCAATCCGCAGAAGACCGAGGAAGCGTTTGGGTATATCGAGCAGGCAAAATCGCGCAGCCTGATGGACATGCTGCTTCAGCCCATCCAGCGCCAAGGCGAGGAAGAATCGGGACAAAGCGAGCTGGTGCGGAACATCAAGAACCTGCGCGAGGAACTGAACTGGTACTACAACCTGATCGAGCGCGAGCAATTGCGTCCGGAGGAAAAATCACAACAACGCGTGGAACTGTTGGAGCGCCAGGTACGGGCACGGGAAACCGACCTGCTGCGCGTGCTGCAGGAAGCCAGCTTGTCCGAGGCGGGGCAGGCCGGCATTCAACTGCCGACGCATCTCCCGCTGGCAGAGATCCGCCAGGCGCTGCCGGCCGAAGCCGCACTCGTCGAGTATTTCCTGGTCCAGGACAGGTTCGTGGCGTGCATCGTGACGCAGGATTCGCTGGAAATCGCGCCCGTCACTTTCAACTCGCGCATCCAGTCGCTGCTGCGGCTAGTGCAATTCCAGATGTCAAAGTTTCACCTCGATACGTCGTACCTGGACACCTTCAAGGGTCCGATCATGCAAGCCACGCAGGCGCACCTGCGTAATTTGTACGCTGAGTTGATTGCACCCATTGAACCTGTTCTGCGGGCCAGTCACTTGATTTTCGTCCCGCATGGCGTGCTGCACTATGTTCCCTTCCAGGCGCTGTTTGACGGGAGCCGGTACCTGATCGATCGCTTCACGATTTCCTACGCGCCAAGCGCCAGCATCTTCAGCATTTGCCAGCGGCTGCCCGCATCGCAGTCGCAGAACTCGCTCCTCATGGGCATTCCCGATGCGCTGGCGCCGTCCATCGGGGTCGAAGTGGAAGCGTTGAAATCGATTTTGCCGAATGCCGTGACGTACATCGGGAACGACGCCACGGAAAGCGCGCTGCGGCGGCACGGACCCGATAGCCGCATCGTCCACATTGCAACGCATGGGCAGTTCCGGCAGGACAATCCAATGTTCTCGTCCATCCGGCTGGCCGGGTCGTTTCTCAGCCTCTACGACCTCTACCAGCTCAAGCTGCCGGCCGAACTGGTCGTACTGAGTGGATGCGCGACTGGGTTGAACGTGGTCACGGCCGGCGACGAACTCATGGGCATGGTTCGCGGCCTGCTCCAGGCCGGCGCGCAGTCCCTGGTGCTCAGCCTCTGGGACGTGCACGACCGCAGCACCGCCGAGTTCATGGTCACGTTCTACCAGCGCCTGCAGTCTGGCGCGTCGAAAGCGGAAGCCCTCAAGTCGGCGATGACCGAGTTGCGCGAAAAATACCCGCATCCCTATCATTGGGCGCCATTTGTGCTCATTGGGCGCGTGTAAGAACATTTTTTTGACCCCCCTATATTTTTCTTCTCCTTCGATTCCCTTTAGCACCAGATGGCGGTCAATTTGGGCCGCATCTTTCCGGCGCGTTAGCAACGCACGCGCTAACCGCTTCCCCAAGCGGAGGAAGACACGATGCATTTCGAAGACAAGGTCTGGACAGATTTCGTTCGCGAAACCATCCACCCGGATACCCGCAGCGCGGTGGAACACCACCTGGCGGAAGGATGCAGCGAGTGCTCGAAGGCGTTGGCGGCATGGCAGATGCTGGCTGGGTCGGCGAACAAAGAACGCGCATACGCTCCGCCGCCGGACGTAGTTCGCATGGTCAAGCAGGAGTATTCGATCCAACATCCGCAGGCGCATGAGAAGACCACGCTGCTGGCGAGCCTGATATTCGACAGCTTCGCCGCGACGGCGACGGCTGGCGTTCGCGGCGCGACTGCGGGGGCCCGGCAACTGCTGTATTCGGCGAACGACATCACCATCGATCTTCATTTTGAATTCCAGCCGACTAAGTCCCGGGCAGTGGTAGTCGGGCAGGTCCTGGAAAACAAGACTGCTTCTCCCATGCCGATCCCATTATTGCTGTTCAACGAGAAGGGCGCGGCGGTGATGGAAACGGAAACGAGCGAGTACGGCGAGTTCCAGTTCGAGTTCGACACCAATCAATGCCTGCGGCTCTCGTTCGAACTGGCCGGGAACCGCCGTGTGCAGGTGCCGTTGTCGGACGTCCACAGGTGACAAAAGTAATGTCAGGGCCAGCTTTTATTACCGAGGTAATTGGCCAAGTTCCCGGCACGACTCTAAACTCTGGCGTTAAGTAGCACGGGGACGGCTCAAAGGGGTGATATGAAAACCGCGAACCACAACGACAGTTCGAAACCAATAACGAAGCGCGCCAGCGTACTTGCTGTACTCGCGCTCCTGCTGGCCACCGTATTCGCGCCAGCCGCGCAGGCCCAGAGTCAAACTCGGCTAATCGTACGGGACTCGCTCGGGTTGAATCATTTGAATCTGCTTTGCCTCCTGCTCCGCTGCAACGTGCAGTACGGGCTCGGCGATCCGCAAGGACAATTGTTCCTGGTCACCGTGCCGCTTAGTTTCAATCTCCTCAGGCTTGATCTGAACCTGGGTATCGTTGACATCGAACTCGATCAGAAAGTCAGGACCGCGGGTGCTGCCGCCGGGCCTGCGCCCTCGTACCTCAGCGACAAGAATCCCGTGAATTATTACGGCAGCACGGTTTGGCATGGCTATCTCGCCCAGCCGGCATATTCAATCATCGGCGCCGACAAGGCTCAATCGGCCTACGGATCAACCGGTTCGGGCGTCACCGTGGCCGTCATTGACACAGGGGCCGACACGACGCACCCAGCATTGCAGGGCGTTCTCGTTTCCGGCTACGATTTCACCCGCAACACCAGCGGCGGTTCGGAAAAGCACGACGTAAGCGCGTCGCCGAACATGAATAATGCCGAGCCGGGACAGGTGAACCAGTCCACGGTGGCCCTGCTCGACCAGTCGACGGTCGCGCTCCTGGACGGCAACGGAAGTTACGCAGCGTTCGGCCACGGCACCATGACCGCCGGCCTCGTCCACCTGGTGGCTCCGCAAGCCAAGATCATGCCGCTCAAGGCCTTTGGTCCGGATGGCACGGGTTATGCGTCCGACGTGATGCGCGCCATTTACTACGGCGTGAAGAACGGCGCAGATGTCCTCAGCATGAGCTTTAGTTTCACCACCAGTTCTTCCGAGCTCGCGAACGCCATTAGCTACGCGCAGAAGCAAGGAGTCATCTGCGTGGCCGCCGCCGGCAACGATGGTCAGAAGGTCGCCGTGTATCCCGCCGCTCTACCGGGCGTGATCGATGTGGCGTCGACGAATAACTACGACGTTCAGTCGTCGTTCACCAACTACGGCGCGCCACCGGTTGATTTAGCCGCTCCCGGCGAGGCGATCATGTCTCCATATCCCTATGGCACGTACGCGGCGGCTTGGGGCACGTCTTTCAGCACACCCCTGGTCGCCGGCACGGCTGCCGCGATGCTGGGAAAGAATGGCGCGTGTTCGTCGAGCGCGGTTCCAAACGGATTAGTGAAGTCGGCGGCTTGGATCAGCAACGCTAATCTCAACAACCTTCGGGTGGACGCGTACCAGTCGATTCAGGCCTGCCACTAGGGACTGAGTAATTGCGGAATCGGGTGATCGGTTGCTCAATTCCGCAATTACCTGTTCCGCAATTCCGCAATGGAGATCATCATGCTCGGGTCGATGCACAATTCGCTGGCAACTTCCTGGTCGCCTGCCCAGTTTCAGTTGAAAGAAATGGAACAGCAACAGACCGCGCTGCGCACCTCGCTGGTTTGCGCCTTCAACCAACTCCTGGACCTGAAGGACATGAACACCGGCGTGCACAGCACGCGGCTGGCGGAGTGGGCGCTCCGCGTGGCTCGCAAGCTCGACATCCCCGAGGAGCACATGTACCAGGTCGAAGTTGCAGCCCTCCTTCACGACGTGGGCAAGATCGGCGTCCCCGATGCGATCCTGAAGAAGAACGGGCCATTGACGCCGGAGGAGCGTGCGGTCATCAACAAACATCCGGAATACAGTTGGTCGATCTTGCGCCTGTTCGATGGCTTGCAACCGGCGAGCCTGTACGCGCTGCACCATCACGAAGGATTCGACGGAAAGGGCTATCCCGCGGCGTTGAAAGGGACGGAGATCCCCACCGTGTCGCGCATCGTTTCCGTCATCGATTCTTATGACGCGATGACATCGAACCGGTGCTACCGCAAGGGGTTGCCGCATGAGGAGGCGGTCCGGCGCCTGCACGCCGGGTCGGGAACGCAGTTCGATCCGGAGATCGTCAACATCTTCGTCCCAATTGCCGAGCAGGAGCGCAATCATGTGTTCGCGGCGGTCGGGACAACTTCGGATGCCGTGTTCTAAAAGAGCGGCGCAACCACTCGACGGCTACTCCTCAAAACACGGCCCGCCATCGTGCCCGCAATCGCGATGGTCGCGAATAGTGTGGCTGATGGTTGCGTAGAGCGCGTCCAGTTCCTTCCGGCGCCAGTCGGCCAGTCCTGGTTTTTCCAATTCGGTGATGATGTCGTCGAGTTCGGCCTCCAAATGTTCCAACTCTGCGCAGAGCATGAGGACCTCCATGCGTCTCGCGACGCGGTACGGTGGCCCGGTTGACGCGAGCCCGGTCAGGCGCCGAAGCGAGCGACCAGTTCTTTTTTTCCGAGACCGAGGATCCCGTAACGCTCTCCTACGACTTTGAACGCGCGAAGAGCGGCGTCGAGGTGGCTCCTGTCGTGCGCGGCCGAGACCTGGGTGCGGATGCGCGCTTGCCCCTTCGGCACCACGGGAAAGAAGAAGCCGACTGCATAAACGCCTTCCGAGAACAGGTCGCGAGCGACGTCTTGCGCCAGCTTGGCGTCGTACAGCATGACCGGAACGATGGGGCTCTCGCCATCCTTTATGTCGAATCCCGCCTGCTTCAGATGGCTGCGCCAGTACGCGGCATTTTGCTCCAGTTTGTCGCGCCGCTCTGTGCTGGCCATGATGATGTCGAGCACCTTCAGAGCTCCAGCGACGATCGGGGGTGCTACCGCGTTTGAAAATAGATAGGGCCGAGCACGCTGGCGACACAGTTCAACCAGTTCCCGGCGACCGCTGACGCAGCCACCGGAAGCGCCACCCAGCGCCTTTCCGAGCGTGGTGGTGATTACGTCGACGCGACCGAGGACGTTGCAGTGTTCATGGGTCCCTTTTCCGGTCCTGCCCATGAAGCCGGTCGCATGGGAATCGTCGACGAACACCATGGCATCGTATTTCGCCGCCAGCTCTGCGATCTTGTCGAGCTTGGCAATGTCTCCATCCATCGAGAACACGCCGTCGGTAATGACCATGCGAAAACGCTTGTCCATGTGTTCGCGGAGTTTCTCCTCGAGGTGGTCCATGTCGGAATGTTTGAAGCTGTCTTGCATGGCCTTGCAAAGACGCATGCCATCGATGATGGAAGCATGGACGAGACGGTCGGCGATCATCACGTCCTGCTCGCTAAGGCAGGCCTCGAAGAAACCCCCATTGGCGTCCATGCAGGAGGGGAAAAGCAGAGTGTCCTCGGTGCCCAAGAACTCGCTGAGCCGGATCTCCAGTTCGCGGTGGAGATCTTGCGTCCCGCAGATAAAGCGCACCGACGACATGCCATAACCCCGTGCATCGAGGGCGGCGCGCGCAGCGGCGATCACGGCAGGATGGCTGGACAGTCCGAGATAATTGTTGGAGCACATGTTGATGCAGTGCACCACGTCAGCGCCGAGCGGGAACTCGACTTCGATCTCCGCCGATTGAGGAGAGTGAATGAACCGCTCTTGTTTGAAAAGTCCGGCGGAACGGATGCTCTCGAGTTCGTCGCGATAATGCGCGCGTGCGGCTTCGGTATAGGCCATGATCACCTCTCGCATTGAAAAAGCTCGGGCCAGCGGCCCAGAGGGCTGCTATCCGACGGCTATGGCCGCCTGTTGGAACTTACGTACAAGCGCGGCGATTTTGCGAACGCTATCGAATGCCTCGGCGGAGGCATCGGCGTCCGGAATCCGAATGTTGTAGCGCCGCTCCAGGAAACGCTTCAGCGACACCATCGAGAACGAATCCACGATGCCGCCGGAAATGAGTGGCGTGGATTCGTTGATCTCGCGATCATCGCCTTGCTCCAGGTATTCATCGATCACGTACTTGCGAACAACCGATTCCACGTCGTCCATAACGCCTCGCTTTAGTCGTTCATGATGGTAGAAATGTCGCCGACGGGCTCGCCGAACTCCTTGCAGCGGAGGACACGGCGCACGATCTTGCCGCTGCGGGTTTTAGGCAAAGAATCGGAAAACTCAATCTCCTGCGGCATGGCGATCGGCGAGAGCCGTTTGCGGATATGGTTCATGATCTCCAATTCAAGATCTGGCCCAGCTTCATAGCCGGGCTTGAGACAGACATACGCCTTTACGACTTCCATGTTGACTCGGTCCGGCTTGGCGACTGCGGCAGATTCAGCGACCGCCGGATGTTCCAGGAGCGCCGATTCAATTTCGAATGGGCCCACGAGGTGTCCGCCGGTATTGATGACGTCGTCGTCGCGGCCCATGAACCAGAAGTAGCCGTCATGATCGACCGATGCGCGGTCCCCACACAGGTACCACCCGTTCTTGAACTTCGATTCGTACGCTTTCCGATTTTGCCAGTAGCCGCGAAAGTGCGAAGGCCAGCCCGGCCGAAGCGCGATCAATCCGGCAACGCCCGGCTCGGTAATGGGTTCGTATGTTTTCGGGTCGAGCACGGCAGCCTTCAAGCCGGGGAACGGCTTGCCCATGGAACCGGGTTTGATGGGCATGCCGGGAAAATTGGTAATCACGATGCACCCGGTTTCCGTTTGCCAGAAGGTGTCGTGGAACTGATGGCCGAAAACTTCGCCCGACCAGAGCACTGCCTCGGCATTTAACGGCTCGCCGACGCTGGCAAGATACCGAAGGCTGGACAGGTCGTTCTGACGCGGCAGGTCACGGCCTTCCTTCATCAGCAAACGGATCGCAGTCGGCGCGGAGTACCACACCGTGACCTTCTGACGTTCGATAAAGTCGTACCACGCTCCCGCATTGAATCCGGAGTCGAGGACGACCTGGGTAGCGCCGTTGGCCCACGGACCGATGATTCCGTACGACGTGCCGGTCACCCATCCGGGATCGGCGTTACACCAGTAGATGTCGTCGCCTCGAAGATCGAGGACTATCTTGGTTGTCAGGTACTGTGCGATGACAGAGTGGTGAACGTGCTGCGCCCCCTTCGGTTGACCGGTGGTGCCGGAGGTGTAGTGCAGGACCGATGGCGAATCCGCGGTCGTAGGAAATACCGGAAAATTTTCAATAGGTGTGAGGGAGCTTAGGTCCAGCGAAATCTCTCGTTGCTGCAACGGGGCGCCGGAGCTATCCACAACGATGATGTAACGCAGGTCGGATAGCGAATCGCGGATCTTCCTGACTTTCGGCAGGTGTTTCTTCTTGGTGATGATGGCTGTGGTC
>JBOGLI010000299.1:0-10339 GCA_050746165.1 Terriglobales bacterium
CTCCACCATAAGTCGCTGCATGGCGACTGGAAGGGAATGGCGGCGCTGGTCACCGACGAGATGCTCGACGTCTTCGCCACCTTCGGCACCTGGGAAGATCTGGCCGGCAAACTGCGCGAGCGCTACAGCGGATTGCTCGACCGCATCTCGCTGTACTCAGTACGCGGAATTTCGCCCGCCGATCCGCGCCTGCGTCAATTCATTCGAGATTTCTCGGTCGCGCCTTAGCCCCCCTTGACAGGCTACCCATAGACAATCTATGGTTGCGGCCATGGCCAGGCAAGATCTGCTTCCCGGCACCCTCGATCTCCTCATCCTGAACACCCTCCGGCGCGCCCCGCTGCACGGCTACGGCATCGCGCAGGCCATCAAGCGCCTCTCCGAGGACGTGCTGACCGTGGAGGAAGGCTCGCTCTATCCCGCGCTGCAGCGGCTGCTGGTGCAGGGCTGGGTGAAGGCGGAGTGGCGCATCACGGAGACGAACCGCCGCGCCCGCTACTACACGCTCACCGCCGCTGGGCGTAAGCAGCTCGGCGTCGAGCGCTCGCAGTTCGAGCAGATGATCACGGCCATCACCCGCGTCCTGCAGAACGCGTAGGAGGTCCGCATGAACGCCATTGCCCGGGTCCTTCGCCGCCTGGCCATGCTTCTGGCGCGCAGCAAGTTCCACGACGAGCTTGGCGACGAAATGGCCTTCCATCGCGAGCAGGCCGAGCGCGAACTGCAGTCGCAGGGCATGAGCGCCGAGGAAGCGCATTCCGCGGCAGCACGGCAGTTCGGCAACGCAACGCGGCTCAGAGAAGAGAGCGTCGACCGCATCGCGTTCGGCTTCGAGACGACATTGCACGACCTGCGCTATGCGCTGCGGCAGTTGCGCCACCATCCCGGATTCGCGATCACCGCAATCCTGATCCTCGCGCTCGGCATCGGCGCGACCACCGCCATCTTCAGCGCCGTCGATCCGATCCTGTTCAAGCCGCTGCCCTATCCGAATGCACGCCGCCTGGTGATGGTGTGGGAGGGAAAGGACACCGGCGGACGGATGGTGAACTTCGCCATCTACCGGAGCGTCGCCGAGCAGACTCCGGCATTCGCATCGCTCGCAGTGATGAAACCCTGGCAGGCGACGGTAACCGGCACAACCCAGCCGGAGCGGTTCGTGGGACAGCGCGTCAGCGCCGACTACTTTCGGACACTCTGCATCGCCCCGGCGTTGGGCCGCGATTTCACTGCCGCCGACGATCTCTTTCGCGGACCAAACGTGGTCATCCTGAGCTACGGCTTGTGGGAGCGGCGGTTTCGCGGCGATCGCAACATCGTAGGACAAGCTGTGCGGATCGACGACAATCCGTACACGGTCATCGGGGTGATGCCCGCCGGATATGAGAACGTGCTCGCGCCGGAAGCGCAGCTTTGGGCGCCACTGCAATACGACCCGGCATTGCTCCCCAATACACGCGAATGGGGACACCACCTGCGCGCGGTGGGAAGGCTGCGGCCGGGGGTAACGCCGGCGCAGGCGACCGCGGAGACCGAAGCGATCATTCCACGCATGACCCAGGAATATGCGAAAGGCTTTGACACCTCGGGCGGGCCGCCAACTGGATTCATCATCGATCCGCTCCAGGCCGACGTCACCCAGGATGTGCGGCCAGCGCTGCTGGCCGTCCTCGGGGCGGTGCTGCTGGTGTTGCTGATCGCGTGCGTGAATGTCACCAACCTCCTGCTCGCGCGAGGGGCACAAAGACGCGGGGAGTTCGCCATGCGCGTAGCTCTGGGCGCGTCGCGCAGCCGAGTGGTACGGCAGATGATCACGGAAAGCCTGGTGGTGTCTGTCGCCGGCGGCGCGGTGGGGATCGTGGTGGCCGAGTACGGCGTGCGCGCGCTGGTCGCGCTCAGCCCGCCGGAGTTGCCGCGCCTGTCGGCGATACGAGTGGACGCGATGGCCTTCGTTTTTGCCCTGTCGATCACGTTCGTCGTGGGCATCGTGATCGGCGTAATTCCAGCGCTGCAAGCTTTCGGCGGAAAACTGCAGAGCCGGGTACAACTGACAGGCCGTGGTTCCTCCGCCGGACACCAAGCCACGCGACGCACCCTGGTAGTGGCGGAGGTCGCGCTCGCCGTAGTGCTGCTGGCGTGCGCGGGATTGCTACTGCGCAGCTTGCAGCGGCTGTTTTCGAACGATCCCGGCTTCGATCCGGCGCATGTGCTCACCATGCAGGTGCTCGAGGCGAGTCATCGCTATGACAAAGACCCAGCCCGCCTCGAGTTTTTCCGCCAAGCGCTCGACTCCGTGCGCGCACTGCCGGGGATGGAGGCGGCGGCGTTCACCAGCCAGTTGCCCTTGAGCGGCGACTCCGATACCTACGGGATCTATTTCGCGAAGGATAATCCGACGTCTCACCACGACGGCATGCCAGCCCTACGCTATGCAGTTACTCCAGACTATTTCAAGACGATGGGAATTCCGTTACGCCGCGGCCGCACGTTCAATGAACGCGATACGGCGAATTCGCCGCGGGTGGCGATCATCAACGAGTCGCTGGCCCGGCGCGAATTCGGCGAGCAGGACCCGATCGGACAGCGTATCTGCCTGCGCTGCGACACGGGACCGGACCAGCCTTGGAGCTTGATTGTCGGTGTCGCCGCCGACGTGAAGCAATCGTCGCTCGCGACCGGCGAAGAGGACGCGTTTTACGTCCCGAACCCGCAGTGGTACTGGGCCGATAACGTGATGTCGCTGGTAGTACGGACGCACGGGGACCCGGCTGCTGCTACGGCCGCGGTGAAGAATGCAGTGTGGGGCATCGATAAAGACGTGCCCATCGTGCGAGTGGCAACCATGACCCGGCTGCTCGACCAGTCCGAAGCGCAGCGGCACTTTACGATGACGATCTTTGAAGTGTTCGCGCTCATTGCGCTGCTCCTGGCGGCAACGGGGATTTACGGCGTGCTCTCCGGCAGCGTGAGCGAGCGCATGCGCGAGATCGGAGTGCGCGCGGCATTGGGCGCTTCGCGCGCCGACATACTCAACCTCGTCCTGCGGCAAGGGATGGCGATGACCGGAATCGGCGTGCTTTTTGGAATCGCGGGAGCGGCTGCCGCTTCGCGCGCGCTAACCACGATTCTGTTTGGCATCTCGAGGCTGGATCCTGCCACCTACAGCGCGGTGGTGGTACTGCTGGCCGTGGTCTCTGCGGTCGCCTGTGCGGTGCCCGCATGGCGCGCGGCGCGGGTGGATCCGTCGATCACGCTGCGAGCGGAATGAGAAGAAGCCCCGGCTGAGGCAGCCGGGGCCACACCAATCAACGTTACCAGCTCAACTTCAGCGCGAACTGGAACTGGCGCGGATCGTACGCAGCGGTCGGCTGCCCGGCCTGGTTCCAGATGTAGTTCACATCGGCGACGTTGTACTTGTTGGCGATGTTGAACAGGTCCATGATCGCGTCCAACTTCAAGCGCTCGGTCAGGTCGAGGCGGCGCGCGACACGCAGGTCGTTGAACAGCGTGTAGGGCCGGGTTCCCGCGTTGCGCCCGAGCGTGCCATTGCCGAAGTTGGCGTCGTTGAAGCAGGCCGGCTGCAGATATCCGGTCGGCGAGAACCTCGACGCCACCGGCGCCGGAACGCTGCACGGAGCAATGTAGCCGGCGGGGACGGCGTTGGGACGATCATTGGTGCTGCGGCTATCGAGGTTCGTATCGCTGCCGCTGAGGATCGGGAACGGGCGTCCGGAGGCGACGTCGATGATCGGCGCGAAGGTCCAGTTGCTGAAGACCTTGCTGACGAAGCCGGAACCCGACAACTTCCCGCTCTGGTACATGCCGCTGAACACGAAGCGTTGACGCTGGTCGAAGATGGAGTTGGAGCGATCGGCGCCCGGGTTATACGGGTTCTGGACGGCGAGGGGCGTTTCCAGGTCGGTGGAATCGTCGATCGCGTGTGACCAGGTGTAGGAGGCGAGGAACTCCACGTGGTTGCTCATGCGCTTGCGCAAGTTGGCGCTGAATGCGTGATACACCGAACTGCCATCGGAGTAATTGGCGCCCATCGCATTGAAGGGAACGGGCACTCCCACGCCGAGCTTGTAGGAACTGGTCAGCGCCGACACCAGCGCGGCACAGGGCGATCCCGCCAGCGCCGCGGTGAACGAAGGATTCGGGCCACCGATGCGGAAGAAGTTCATCATCTGGGTGGCGACCCACGGTCCAGCGGGTCCGACGTTGCACGGCTGTGTTCCGCCGAATCCGGCAAACTGCGGTCCGAGTGCCGTCGCCGGCTGCGCGGTACAGACCGGGTCCGCGAGACAGCGTTGGTAGTTGGTGAGCATTGCCGCGGGAACGGTGGGGTTGGAATCAATCGGCCGGTTCAGGTGACGTCCGCCGCTGAAGTTGTACTCCAACGACAGAGCCATGTTGTGGCCCAGATCGTGTTCGATCCCAAAGCTCGCCTGGTTGGCGTAGCCGTACTGGAAGTTCTTAGCGACGGGGAAACCGTCGGGCAGCACGGTCATCGGCAGCCCAAGCGTCAGGAACTGCTGCTTGGTGAAGATTGAGTTGACTCCCGGCGTGGGATCGAAACGCTGTTGGCTGGGCAGGTAGTTCAACGATAACCCGTTGATGGGACCGTTGGGACCAGCGGTCGGCAGGATGCCGGGATAGGGACAGCTTGCCAGGATTCCCTGGAACACGTTCACGGCGTTCAAAGCGGCCGGCAGGCTGGAGCCGCAACCGGGATTGCCGAGCAGCAAGGCGAATTGCGGAGCCTGCGATCCATCAGCGACGTCGGAGTCGAATGCCAGCGCCAGCAGCGGGTGGTCATAGAAGAGCCCGTAAGCGGCGCGCACGACAGTCTTGCCGTTGTTCCATGGGTCCCACGCGACGCCAATGCGCGGAGCGACGTTGTTCGTATCGCGCGGAATGCCCTCGGTAATGCCAAGCGCTTTTTCAGCGGCCGCCGAAACAGCGGTCGCAGGAGTGAAGGTTGGAGTGAATTCGACGTCATAGCGCACGCCCAGATTCATGGTGACGTTCGGGCGCAGGTGCCAGGTGTCCTGCAGGAACACGCCCAGAGTCTTGTTGGAGAACTGATCGTGCGGATTGCCGACGCCCTGCGTAGTGGTCTGTGGCAGGCCGAGTCCGTACGTCTGCACGGCGTTCAATCCGGGGGCGATCAAGTCGTTCGGGTTCGTACCGCAGGTGGGACTGGTCGCGCCCGGTCCGATGATGCAATTGGGAATGAGCCCGCCGCTGGCGATGCTGACCGGCAGGTCGTTGAAGTTGTAAACGCCGCCGAAGTTGACCGCGAAATCGGCGTTGAGCGGCAAGTAGTTGACGTCGGCGCCCCACTTGAAGGTATGACGGCCATGCGTGAGCGAGAAGTTGTCGGTGAACTGGTAGCGCTGCTCGGTGCGGCGCACGAAAGAGAAGGGCTCGCGTCCGATATAGGCAAAGCCAGTGATCTGGTCACCCACCGCGCTGCCGCCCGGGGAGTGGGAATAGGTGTAGTTCTGCCCGCGCCGCGCGTACTGGAAACGGAACTCGTTGACCTTGTTGTTGCCGAGCGTCCAGACGTGCTGCGCGACTCCGGCCAGGTCGCGGTTGGTCAAGTCGGAGGTTCGGGAGTAGGAGTTCAGTCCGTAGTTCTGCGTTCCCTGTGCGCTGACCTCGAGCGCTGTCGAAGTGCTCGGGCTCACGTTCGCGCGCAGCATGACCTGCTGGTTGTTGCTGAGGCGATGGTCGAGGCGGAGCGACCACAAGCTGGTGCCCTCCGTCACCGGGAAATTTCCCTCCTGCGTAGCGAGCGGGAAGAACGAGGTGCCATAGCCCGGGATGGGCGCGCCCGAAGTGCCGAAGCAACGCAGGTTGGTCGCGATGCAGCCCGCCATCGGGATACCCTTGCCGCCCGCATTCAAGACGCCGAGCACGTTTGCATTCGGCAACGCTCCGTTAATCGCGACGCCGGAGCCCGCGCCGGCCACGGACAAATATCCGGCCAACGCCGGGCCATACGCAGCGGGCGCCAGCGGTACATAGCTCGCGAGCTTTTGCACGAATGCCGCCTGATCCGGCGTCAATTGCAGCGTACCAAGGTCCAGTCCGCCCAGGTACGGGGCGAGCGCGGTCGCGGGGAAATTCACCATCCCGAAATTATTCGCTCCAATGTTGGAGAACCCGGTCTCGTGGCGTCGGGTGGTTTCGTAGGAGAAGAAGAAGAAGGTCTTGTCCTTCTTGATCGGCCCGCCGAAATCGAAGCCGGTCTGAACACGCGTGTAGGCCGGATCGGGAACGTTGCTGAAATGATTGACCGCCTGGATGCGGCGATTACGCAAGTATGCGAAAGCGCTGCCGTGAAAGTCGTTGCTGCCCGACTTGGTGACGATGTTGACGACACCGCCGGAGGCGCGCCCGTACTCGGCGGCGTAGTTATTGGTGATGACCTGGAATTCCTGCACGGCCTCCTGCGAGACGGTGGCGCGGACGCCGTTGGTGGAGTTATCGACGGCATCGGCGCCGTCCACGTTGACCAGGTTGGCGCGAGCGCGGGCTCCGCCGAAGTTCAGCCCGGAAGTCGGCGCTACGGGAATGTTCGGCGTGGTATCGCGAGCGATCTTGGAGTCGGTAAGAGTGAAATTGATGTAGTTGCGTCCGTTGATGGGAAGGTTCTCGATGCGCTGCTCGTTAATGGTGGTGGCGGAAGCGGTGCGCTGCGTCTCGACCAGTTCGGGCTCGGTATCCACGTTCACGACGGATTCGACCGCGGCGACCGTGAGGGTGATGGGAAGTTCGGCGCGCTGGCCGACGGTGACCGTCACGTTATTGGCAACGCTCTTGGAGAATCCGGGGGCTTCGATCGTGACGGTGTAATTTCCAGGAGGAAGTGCGAGGAACTGGTACTCACCATCCACGTTGGTGGTGAGCGACCGCTCAATGCTGCGCGCAGGGTTGCTGACGTGGAGCTTCGCGTCCTTTACGACAGCGCCGCGCGGGTCCTTCACGGTGATGTGGAGTTCCGCGGTGGCGGCCGATTGCGCCCAAGCGCCAGTGGCGAACAAGATGACGGAGGCGCACAGCAACAGCAGCACGAGTTTCGCGATTCGGGTGATCATTGAGTCCTTCCTTCCATCCATCGGTCGCAAATGCGCGACCAGCGCGGCTTTGACCTGCCCCGGTATTTTGTTTGGCCCACGACGTGGCACGAGACGAGAGTGGAAGGTTTGTATACCACAACCAGCTATAAAGGCAAGAGATCAGCGCAAAGACGCACCCGAGAGGGAAATGGTGTCAGGCGCCGGTGGTACCGGTGGCCGCTTCCGACACCTGGGTGCGAGCGCGGCGGAGTTGCTGCGCGACGGTCGGAATGAAAACCGTGAAGCATGTCGTGAGCGGATGGCGGGTGCTGCGGAACGCAATGTGGCCTTCGTGTTTCTCGACGATCCCTCGCGACACCCACAGACCAAGGCCGGTGCCCTTCTCCGCCTTCGTGGTGAAGAAAGGTTCAAAGAGCCGCCTGGCGACGTCGGACGGAATTCCTTCGCCGGTGTCGACGACGTTGACGCGCACGCCGGAGCGGCCGGCCCGGTTCCAATCTGTCGCGGGAAAGAGATGAACGCGGAGGCGGCCGCCTTTCGGCATGGCCTGCAGCGCATTGCCGACTATGTTGACGAAGACCTGCCGCAATTCGCCGGGATGAGCGATCACGATCCCGTCGGTGTCGAATCGGCGTTCCACCGATATCCCTTGCGCTACCGCCGACTCGCGGTACACGGCCAGAACGTCGTTCAGAACGTCAGAAAGAGAAACCGGGATCACCTTGGCGGATTCGCGATAGAACGAGAGTGACTGGCGGGTGATGGCCGACACACGGCCCAGTTGCTCGTCGGCAAGATCGGCGAAATTGCGCGCTTGCTCATCGAGCGAGGGATGTTTGCGAAGCAAGTAAAAAAGGTTCGTGAGCGCCTCGAGCGGATTATTGATCTCGTGAGCGATGATGCCGGCGAGGCGCCCCATGGCCGCGAGCTTGTCGCTCTTGCGCAACGCCGACTCCGCCTGACGGCGGTCGGTGATGTCTTCCACGGTGCCGGCGTAACCCAGCAGGCTGCCTTCCTCGGATCGCATGGGAGCGCCGCGGCAGATGGTCCAGCGCAGACCACCACCGTGTGCGTCTTTCCAGCGGACTTCTTCATGCCAGTCGGCGCGCTGGAGCACGGCCGCATGCCAGGCGCGTTCTACGCGCTCCCGATCTTCATCGTGCACCTGGCGCAACCAGCCGTCGCCGAGTTCCTTGTGCTCACGAAAGCCGCAGATCGCGGCGCAGCGAGGATTGCAGTAGAGCAACTGGCCCTGCGGATCGGCGAGGAAGATGCCGACCGGAGAACTTGCGCTCAAGGAACGGAAGCGCTCCTCGCTCACTCGGCGGCGGGTCTCCTGCGACTGGATGGCGCGCGCGGCGCTCAGGATAAAGAGCCAAACGGCGAGGACGGAACCGGCCGCGAACAGCGCGTTCCTGGTTTCGCGTCCCATCCAGCCGTACGTACCCACGATCACCTGTATATAGCCAAGCACCGGAATAACGACGGCAGTTGCCAGCAGCAAGCGGCGCACGACGATCCCAGCGCTGCCGTTGCTGGACACCAACGACATGGTGCCCTGCTGTGGGCGGATAAGGAGCAATCCGCAGCCGAGACAGAGCAGCACGGTCGTCGTCTCCAGCGCCATCACCCCGTGCAACGCCTTCGCGCTGTACAAGTACCCGAGCAGGCCGAATGAACCGATCAGGAATACGAAGGCGGAAAACGGCTCGGCGAGCGAGAACTTGCGTTCGCTGACATCGGTCAGGAGCAATGCCAGGCCGGCGGCCGAGAACGCGAACGCGGTCTGGATGGCGAACCTGCCGGGAGTATCCGTGACCGTCCAGTTCACAAGCGCGCGGCGAAGAAAAATGGTGTCGATTCCGAAGTTGATGTGAAACAGGTATTCCGCAACCGTCAGCAGGGCAACGGCGGCGATGAACAGCCCCAGGCAGCTGGCGAGGATCGCCGCGGCACGGTTCTGGAACGTCAACAGGATGATTGCCGCGCCACTAATTACGAACAGCAACGCGGTATTCGGAGCGACGAACGTGGAGGTGTGATATCCGCCCGTGAGCCAGACGTTACCCAGCAGCCAACCTAGGATGACCTTGACTCCGTCCAGGATAACCAACACGCCTGCGATGCGGCCGACGTTGCTGAAGGTCGAGGCGATGTTGCGATGGGCAGGGGCAGTCATAGGGGCGAAGGGTTTTCTACAGGCGCTTCGACGCGGCAACACAGGCGAGAGTTGCTGCCCGTTAGCCTAACAAAACATGCTAAGCCAATCTGGGCAAGGGAACAACGTCTCTTGTCGGAGGCGGCCTACGACAATCGTTTGATCTTGGGGAAAGAGTCGAAACCGGCGTCAAAACTTAGAATGCGATCGATTCCGTGTTGCTCCATGACCGCGACATGGATAGCGTCACGAGCCGAGAGTTGCCGATAGCCCAGAACGACCTGCTTCGCGCGCTCCACCACTCCATGGTCCACAGTCAATACTTCGTCGATTACGCCCAGCAACGCGTCGAATGCAGGTTGAATCGCGTCGCGCCGGTCGATCGCCGCATATCGGTGAAGAATCTCCTGGAACACCTCCGCGTCGCTGACGAGACGTTGCCGATCCACAATGAGCTGGTCCAGGAGCCTCTGGGCGCTGCTCTTTAGCGGGTGCTGCGCCCCGACCAGGTACATCGGGATGTTGGAGTCAATCAGTATCACTGATCGCCTGTTCTCTGCGACGCGTAGCCGCTCTCAATTTCGGCCAGCATAGTGGCAACATCGCCGACCGGAAACGCGTGCTTGCCCGCCGCTTGGACGGCTTCGAGTTTCTTGTGCACACTGCCCTCGGGCTGGCCGCGCCGCGCCAGTTGCAGCGCCTGCCGGACCCACTCCGCAATCGACATCTGACGCGAACGGGCCGCCCTCTGGATCTCGCGATACTCGGGATCTTGCAGGATGACCTGTAACCTCTTCGCCATACAATGAGTCTATTTGACTCATCACTATGAGTCAAATAGAAACCACCGGAAAAAGGGCGGAATCGCTCCCGCCCCTCTCTGCCGTGAGCCTTACGCCTAGATGTCCAGGTTCTTCACATCCAGCGCGTTTTCTTCGATGAATTTGCGGCGGCTCTCGACGTCTTCGCCCATCAACGTGGTGAAGATCTCCTCGCACGCGGCGATATCTTCCAGCCGCACCTGCAGCAGCGTGCGTCGCTCCGGGTCCATGGTGGTATCCCACAATTGCGGGGCGGTCATCTCGCCCAGGCC
>JBOGLI010000300.1:0-7802 GCA_050746165.1 Terriglobales bacterium
GTTCAGCCTCGGCGACAAGCCAGAAGCCGTGTACCCGGAGATGCGCGAATCGCTGCGCCACCTCGGTTTTCGCTCGACCCTCACGTATCTCGAGGCGATTTGCGAATTGGTCCTCCGCGAAACAAGCCTGATTCCCCACGCCAACCCCGGCCTTTTGAGCGAGCAATGGGTTGCGCGCCTACGCCGGGTTTCGCCGAGTCTCGGCCTGATGATCGAATCGACCAGCGCGATCTTGATGCGCACCAAGGCACACTCCGCCGCGCCCGACAAAATTCCGGCAAAACGTCTCGCCGTCCTTGCCGCGGCCGGACGTCAACAAGTCCCCTTCACCACCGGCATTCTCGTCGGCATCGGCGAGAATCCGGCAGATCGTATCGATTCGCTCCTTGCCATTGCCGAACTGCACCACCGTTTCGGGCATGTCCAGGAAGTCATCATTCAGAACTTCCGCCGGAAGCCGCGCATTCCGATGGCGTCGCAGCCCGAGCCATCGCTCGGTGTCATGCTGCGGACCATCGCCGTCGCGCGCCTGTTGATGCCGCGCGTAAATATTCAAGCGCCGCCGAATCTCTCCGCGCCGCATTACGAGCGCCTGCTTGCAGCGGGCATCAACGATTGGGGCGGCATTTCGCCGCTTACGCCCGACTTCATCAATCCCGAGCGGCCGTGGCCGCACGTCGAGGAAATTGCCCGCCGCACGCGTGACTTCGGCTGCGAACTGCGCCAGCGCTTGCCCGTCTATCCGGAGTTCCTGGCCATGTCGGCGCGCGCCGGCGGTGACGCCGCCCAGAAATTGCTCGCCCGCGCCGATGCCGAAGGCTTCGCCCGCGTTCCCGCTTCGGCGGGGGCGGTCAAATCCGTTTTGCATGCGACCGCGGGGAGAAACTGCGCATGATCACCGTCCTCACAGGGGGCACCGGCGGTGCCAAGTTCGTCCAGGGACTGGCTCGCGCCGTCGATCCGCGCGAGGTGACCGTCATTGTTAACACCGGCGACGACCTCCACTGGTGGGGACTGCACGTCTCGCCCGATATCGATTCGGTCATGTACGCGCTGGCCGGCGATCTCAGCCGCGAGCGCGGCTGGGGCGTCGAGGGCGACACCTTCGAATGCCTGGCGCGCATGAAACGCCTGCATGCGATGGCGTGGTTCCAGTTGGGCGACCGCGATCTCGCGACCCATCTCCGCCGCACCGAATTGCTGCGCGAAGGCACAACGTTATCTAAGGCGACCGCCGAAATTGCCGGCGTATTCGGCGTGCTCGCGCGCATCCTGCCGATGTCCGACGATCGTGTGGAGACGCGCGTCCTCACCAATCGCGGCGAGCTCAGCTTCCAGGAATATTTTGTGCGCGAGCGCTGGCAGCCCGAGGTTACTGCTGTCTATTTTTCCGGGGCCGCGAATGCGACACCGGCGCCAGGCGTGATCGACGCGATTCGCGACGCCGACGCGGTGTTCATCGCGCCGAGCAATCCCATCACCAGCATTGGCCCGATCCTCGCCGTTCCAGGTATTCGCCAGGCGCTGTGCGAACGGGAAGCTCCCGTGGTAGCGGTCAGCCCAATCGTCGGCGATCGCGCGGTTTCCGGACCCGCCGCCGATTTGATGCGCGCCTCGCGATTGCCCGCCTCCTGCGCCGGCGTCGCCGAATGCTACAAGGATTTCCTCGACGTGCTCATCATCGACGATGCCGACCGTGAGCGCATCGCCGATGTTGAAAGCGACGGCGTGCAAGCGCGCGCGGCCGGGACGATCATGGTTTCCGATGTGGAGAAACTCGCCCTTGCGCGCGTGGCGCTGTCCGCCGCCGAGCAACGGCTTACCAGGGGGGCCCGATGATTCTGCTACCGGTGAAAAACTTCGATGGCGCCAAGCAACGACTGTCGCCGGCGCTGACGCGCGAGCAGCGCACCGAACTCGCACGCGCCATGGTCAAGGACGTCTGCCACGCCCTCGCTGAAGTGCCGTCACCTCCGACAATTGCGCTCGTCACCAGCGACCCCTACGCCATGCGCCTGGCGCGGCAATGCGGTTTCGACGTGATTCGTGACGAGGCGAATTTCGGTGAGACCGAGGCGATCGCCTTGGCGACGGCTGAGGCCGAAAAGCGCGGCGCCGATTTCGCCATGGTCATTCCCGGAGACATTCCCCTGATCACCGCAGCGGAGATCTCCGCCGTCTTGCGCGCCGCCCCGGAGGAAGGGACCGTGCTCGTGCCCGCCGGCGATGGACGCGGCACCAACGCAATCCTGCGCGCGCCTTGTTCTCTGTTCCCCTGCCGCTTCGGCAACGACAGCTTTCTTCCCCACCGCGCCGCCGCCCGCGCTACCGGAAAGCCGGTGATCGTCCTCGATGATCTGCCCGGCATCGCGCTCGATGTGGACCGGCCGGAAGATCTCGAGGAACTCATCGCCTCCGAACCGCGCACGCGCAGCCAACGGTTGCTGCGCGAGTGGAAATTGCCGCAGCGCGCCGTCGCCGGAGACTGATCTTCATTTTCGATTATTGATTTTTGATTTTCGATTACGAAATCCATGAGAACGAGAGCAGTAACGAAAAATAAAAAATCGAAAATCGAAAATCAAAAATGCCTTTGCGCCATTCCGATCGCCGGCATTCCCGAAGTTCGTCCGGGCGATCCCCTACCCGATCTGATCTTGAACGCCGTCCGCACAATGGGCTTTGAGTTTTCCGCAGGCGACATCCTGGTCGTGACGCACAAGATTGTTTCCAAATCCGAGGGCCGCCTGGTTTCGCTCGACGGCGTTCGCCCGCGCACACAGGCGAAACGCTGGGCCGCCGAGTACGGATACGATGCCCGCGTCGTCGAGCTAGCGTTCCAGGAAAGCGCGCGCACCATGCGGAAAAAGAATGGTGTGCTGATTACCGAGACGCGGCACGGCTGGATTTGCGCCAACAGCGGCGTCGATCTCTCCAACGTTGACGGCGGTCACAGCGCGGTCCTGCTTCCCGCCGACGCCGACGCGTCCGCCCGCAAAATATTCGGCGAATTAAAGAAGAAGCTCGGCTTTGCCGTTCCGGTGATCATCACCGACACCTTCGGCCGGCCGTGGCGCGAGGGTCTTGTGGAAGTCGCGATTGGCGTCGCCGGAATGAAACCGTTTCGCGATTACCGCGCCCAGCGCGATCGTCACGGTTACCGCTTGCGTGTTAGTTTGGATGCTGTCGCGGATGAGTTGGCGGGGATGGCAGGGCTGGCCTGCGGAAAGCTCACGCAGCAGCCGGCCTGCATTATTCGTGGTTTCGATTACACTGCAGGCTCGGGCCGGGCCCGGCAACTCATTCGACCGAAAGAGAAAGACCTCTTTCGTTAAGCGGTTTGGTCATGACCGATTTCTCCCATCTCGGCAAACTGCGCTGGCACGATGTTGCCCAGCATGCTTCTCCACCCGTCCGCGCTGCGCTCGAAACCGTGATCACAACCGGCGATGGCGCGCGCCTCAGCCGCGAACAGTGCCTCTCGCTTGCGACGTCGACGGACGACGACCTGCTTGCACTGGCGGTTGCCGCCGACGAGCTACGCCGCGCCGTTGTCGGCGACACCGTCACGTACGTCGTCAATCGCAATATCAATTTCACCAATGTCTGCTTTGTTGGCTGCAAGTTCTGCGCCTTTAGCGTCGGCCCCGCCGATTCGACCCGCTATTTTCTCTCGCTCGAGGATGTGAGCCGGAAAACTGCTGAAGCCTCGGACCGCGGCGCCACCGAGGTCTGCATCCAGGGCGGGCTGCCGCGCAACCTGCCTCCTCTTTATTACCGGGACATTCTGCGCGCGGTGAAGTCGGCGGTTCCATCCATGCATGCGCACGCCTTTTCGCCGATGGAGATCGACTACGGCGTTTCGCTCACCGGCATGCCGTTGCGCGAATACCTGCTGATGCTCAAGGAAGCCGGCTTGGACACGCTCCCCGGCACGGCCGCGGAGATCCTCAGCGACGACGTCCGCTACATCGTCTCGCGCAACAAGCTGAGCACCGCGCGCTGGCGCGAAATCGTCACCACCGCGCATGAATGCGGCATTCGCAGCACCTCCACCATGATGTACGGACACGTCGAATCGCCCGCGCACTGGGTCGGCCACATCCTCCTGCTGCGCGGCATCCAGGCGCGCACCGGCGGCTTCAGCGAATTCGTACCGCTGGGCTTCGTGCACCAGAACACGCTGCTCTTTCACGAAGGCCTGTCGCGGCCCGGCCCCACGCTCGACGAACACGTTCGCGTCCACGCCTTGGCGCGCGTCATGTTCGCCGGGTCGATCCAGAACATCCAGGTCTCGTGGGTCAAGTTGACGCGCGACACGGCGCGTCTGTGCCTGCTCGCCGGCGCCAACGATTACGGCGGCACGCTCATGGAAGAAAATATCTCGCGGCTCGCCGGCGCCACCTCGGGCCAGTGCCTCAGCCCGGCCGAGATTGAGGACCGAGTCCGCGAAGCCGGACGCGTTCCGGCACAGCGCGACACGAAGTATGGCATCCTGAGCGGCCATCATTCGTCGCCGGCGCGCATCGCCTCATGACTGACACGGTTGCCATCATCGGTGGGACCGGACCCGAAGGCCGTGGATTAGCGGTACGCTGGGCGCGTGCCGGTCTGAACGTCATCCTCGGCTCGCGCGACGAGAACCGCGCCCGCATGGCCGCGCAGGAACTCTGCGATCTGCTCTCCCGCAGCGCGCGCGTCACCGGCGCCGAAAATACTGCTGCCGTTCACCAGGCAGATGTCGTCGTGCTGGCAGTTCCCTTCGAGGCGCAAGTCCAGACGCTCAAATCACTCAACAAGGCGTTCCGTCCAAACGCCGTGCTGATCACGACCACCGTTCCGCTGGCGACCAGTGTCGGCGACCGCGGTTCGCGCGTCATCGGCGTCTGGCAGGGCTCCGCCGCCGAACAGGCGGCCGAATTGGTCCCCAACGGCGTCAAGGTCGTCGCCGCGTTCCAGAACATCTCGGCGGCGCTGCTCACGCGCGAGGGCCCCATCGAGTGTGACGCCATCATTTGTTCCGACCACAAAGACGCGCGCCAGGCCGCGTCCGAACTCGCCGAATTGATCCCCGGCGTGCGGGCGATTGATGGTGGACGGCTGGAAAACTCGCGGATCGTCGAGCAGATCACCGCCCTTTTGGTAGGCATCAATATTCGCTACAAGGTGCACGGCGGCGGCATCCGCATTACCGGCGTGTAGTTACCCAGTTTCCGTTTGACACCCTAAGGTTTCTGTCCTACGTTTCTCTCAAGAGCCGAAAGCATCCGGCATTCATCATGATTTCGCGCGCCGAACTTCGCAATCGCCAGGAGTCGCCCGTCCGTATCTTCGGCCTCGACCCGTCGGGGCAGGCGATCAACGTCTCTGCCTGGACAATGGACGTGAGCCGCCATGGCGCGCGCATCCGCGGCGTCCGCGATTTCTCCGCGCCGGGTGAGACCGTGGGCGTCCGTCACGGCATGGAAAAGGCGCGTTTCCAGATCGTTTGGGTCGGCACGCCGGGCACCGCTAGTTACGGGCAAATTGGCCTGCGCTGCGTTGAGGACGGCAAGTACATCTGGGGCATCGCCGCACCCGAAGCCTCGGCTGCCCGGCCCGCGAATATGCAGACCGGATCGTTTCCCTCGCCCGCGCCCCACGGACGCTTCGCAATCGGCCTGGCTCCGGCCGTGGCGAGCACGAATAATCGCCGGAAGGACTCTCGTTATCGTGCCAGCGGCGGCGCGAAGATCACCGAAGTCGGCGCGCCCGCCGGACAGTGGGCCACTCTCCACGACCTCAGCATGGGCGGTTGTTACGTCGAGACCACCAGCCCGCTTCCGCCGACCACGCGCGTCGACGTCGTCCTGCACATCGACGATGTCCAGATCACCGCCCGCGGCGCCGTGACCGTGTGCCATCGGCTGGTCGGCATGGGAGTTGAATTTAAGGAAGTGTCCAGCCTGAACCGCGCCCGCATCGAGCAGATCATGATCCGCCTGATGCAGACCTCTACCGAAGCTTAAGAATTGCGCTGTTTCGCGACCTTTGCGGTTGAGTTCTTGCTCCGCGCCGCTACTGGCCGTTCCCCTGCAACGCGGCGGCGGCCTGCTGGATATTGTTCTCCAGCTTCTGAATGGAGGATTTCAGCGTCGCGATCTTCTCCTGCAACCCGCGCTGTTCCGCGACTTTCAACACCTCGCTCGTCTGTTGCAGGACTGACTGCGAGAAGGTCACCAGCCAGGTGAGCGCGTCGGCATGCGGCTTCCACAGATAGGTGGAACCCTGCTTCGCCTTGTACTCGCGCAATTCTTCCATGAACCTTGTCTGCGCCGCGGCCGCGGCTCTGACCACATTGGCAAAGTCCGCCCGGAAGCTCTTCTCGCTGCCATAGTCGGAGCGGAACGTTTCCACTTCAGAACTCGACAGCGCCAGGTTTCCGTTCCGCAGCGGGACGATGTTCGCCGATTTCGGATCGGCGGCGAGGATGAAGTTGCGGATGGAATCTTCCGCCGAGCGCAGTTTTCCCTGCTCGATGACGGGATTGACCGCAGAAGGCGTGTGGATTTGCTCCGGTGCACTGGCGACAAGCGCGGGAGCAGCGGCAGCCGCTGCGGTGGCGGGCGCGGCGGTGCGCGGCGAGACTGCCGGCGTGAATTGCGGTTCCGGCGCCGCCTGCGGCCGACCCTTCGTCCGCGAATCCACGGCTTTCTTGAACTTTGATATCTTGCGGAAATTCTCCTGCGCGCTGCCGTACTCGGCGGTCAACATCTCGTCTTCTTTGACCTCGGTGAGGTGCTTCACCGTGACGTCGCCTTCTACCCGGCTCATGATGCTGCCGCCCTGCTTCTGCACCGTGGCGGCGAACTGCTTGATGTGCTGTGCCGTCTGCTTGAATAGCTCGTCGAACTGCCGTCCGAAAAAGACGTTGTACTCGGCAATCGTGGCCAGCACGCGCGGATGATAGAACGAGCTGCTGAAGCGTTGCTTGATCTCGCGTACGCGCTGGATCACACCCGAATCCATCAGCTCGTCGAAGGTGCGCAGCTCCTCGACCTCCTGCCGCACGAATGGAAACTCGCGCACCAGTTGCCGGTGTTCCTCTGCCAGCGGCGCGACTTCCTGGTCGCCGAGAATTGTGTACAACTCCTCCTCGAACTCCGACGGTTCGTCCACGTTCATTTCCGACCGCACCTGCCGCTCCGCCGGAATGATGGTCTTGTAAAGGAAGGTAGTGACAAAATCTGTCTTGTCCCGGTCCTGATCGGAGCCTGATGCCTTGCCGCAGAAATACCGCAGGAGCGCTTCCGCGGTTTCGGTGCTGACGGAATCCTTCAGTCCGTCGCGGATGGCCGGGGGTGCGATC
Source organism: Terriglobales bacterium (assembly GCA_050746165.1). Taxonomy (GTDB): domain Bacteria; phylum Acidobacteriota; class Terriglobia; order Terriglobales; family Acidobacteriaceae; genus DAISJI01. The sequence goes on from JBOGLI010000300.1 coordinate 7,349, forward strand.
GCCAAGTCGAGCAACGCCAGCCAATGCTGAAGAGATTGGATCGATTTGGACACTTTGTCCGCGCCGGGATTCGCGTCGTTCGGCACCGGCACTGCGTGCCCGAGAATTTCCTCGAGCAGGCCGAGGTAAAACGCGTGCACCGCCGCGAAATCGATCAACGTCTGCATGGATTCCAGGTTCACCAGTGGCTCCGGTAAGCAAAACATGGCGCCGCGCTCACGGCGACTTGTCGGGGGAACGCAATCTTATGTCAGTTGCAACGTTGCAGCAACAAAACCCGAAAAAGCCCTGCAAATTCCGCAGGGCTGTGCAAAGGATTTCAACTTGCCGGCTTACTTTCCGCCCAGCACCAGCTTGGCGATCGTTGCCAATTGCATGTTCGACGTCCCCTCATAAATCTTTCCGATCTTGCAGTCGCGGAAATACTTCTCCACCGGGTAATCCTTGGTGAAAC
>JBOGLI010000301.1:0-14811 GCA_050746165.1 Terriglobales bacterium
GGCGAGGTGTGTCGAAACGTACCAATAGCGGCTGTCGGTTTCTTGCACTGACTAAGAACAATCCGTCAGAGATGCGGAGGCAACTCGATTGGGCATCACACTCCCACGGTATCGCTTCTGCGTTCGACCAGGATGGTGTCGCGCCATTGCCCGTCGCGCTGGCCAATGCGGATACGGCGTCCGACTTCGCGAAATCCATTTCGGATACACAATGCGAGGCTCGCCTTGTTCTCGGGAAAGATCGATCCTTGTAACGTCCAGATACCCGCCTGCTCAGAGGCGGCGATCGCGGCCTTCATGAGGGCATCACCGACGCCTTCTCCCCGTCCCCAGCCGGCGACATAGATGCTGAGTTCGGCGACGCCCGAGTAACAGGAACGCTGCGACACCCGGCTCAGCGCGGCCCATCCTGCCATGCTGCGGCCGCGACGGGCCACCAGACGACCGGTGGCAAGGTGGGCGCGATCGAACTGCTCCCACGTCGGCGCCAGCGTTTCAAAGCTGGCGTTGCCGGTGCGAAGACCTTCTACATAAATAGCGGATACGTTGGGCCAGTCGGCGGACACCATTTCGCCGACGACGACCGCGGTGCGCGCAGCAGAAGAGGCGGATTCCATAGCAGCTCCGATATGCCTGTTGTACCGCGAATCGGACGCCGAGGGAAGCGGGACGCCGGTTTTCTGCTAAACTGCCGCTCACCAGTCAAGCAATCGTATGCAGCTCAAGGAGGGTGGTCATGGCAAAGAAAAGCTCTGGAAAAAAGGCGACTGCGGCCGACGCGCAGATCGTGATGCAGATGTACGACCTCCGCCGCGAGGCGGAGATGCGCAAGGCGCGCAACTGGTTCGGAAAATGGAACCCGAAATCGTTCGATGAAATCACGCAGTTGAGCATGGCCATGGACTCGCAGGAAAACGCATGGCTGCGCCAGGTGCTCACGTACTGGGAAAATGCGGCTTCGTTGGTGCTTCAAGGGGCCGTTCACCCGGGCCTGTTCATGGACTGGGGCGGCGAGATGATGTTCGTTTACGTGAAGCTCAAACCTTGGCTAAAGCAGATCCGCGACTTCAATAACATGCCGGAATGGATGGGCAAGGTGGAGAAGGTCTGCACCAGCACACCCGAGCTGCGCAAACGCGTGGCCTTCATGGAAGAGCGCTTCAAGAAATTCGCGGAGATGCGGGCTAAATCCGCAAAGGCGTAAGGACAGTTGTTAGTTGCCAGTTGCTCGTTGTCAGTTTTCAATAAGATTAGGGCCGGACATTGTTCCGGTCCTTTTCATTCGTGAACGGCACGTGGTCCCCACGCGACTCTCGCGTCTGGAAACCGGCAACTGGCAAGTAACAACCAGCAACTGGTTCACGCGATGTATTCCCGAATGTACTCGTCCCCAGAATCCGCTAATTCCGGAGCGGTGCCGTCGAAGATCACCCCGCCATCCTTGAGGATCACAAACGTCGTTTCCAGGTTGACGCGGCGCTCGCCCTTCGGCCCACGGAGCGGCCGCATTTCGCGCGCGGCGGAATCGTAGTAGTGGCTCGCCATGGTAAATGCATCCTGCAGACGGTGGGTGACCATGAGGGCGCTGGTGTGAGCTTCGTCGCGCTGCTTTACGATCAGTTCGATGATGGTCGTTGACGTGACCGGGTCAAGGCCGCCCGTCGGCGAATCGTACAGAAGCACCTCGGGAACGTTAATGATTGCGCGAGCGATGGCGACGCGCCGGCGCATGCCTCCCGACAATTCGGAAGGGAAGAGATCCACCGTATGTTCCAGTTCCACGAAGCGTAGCGCCTCGCGAACCCGGCGCTCGATCTCGTCTTCTGGAACGTGTTCCTCGTGCAGTCGAAACGATACGTTCTCGCGCACCGTAAGAGAATCGAATAATGCGCTCTCCTGGAACACCATTCCGATGCGGCGCCGAAGCTCGAACAAATCTGTTTCGCGCATCTGGGTGACGTCTTCGCCCAGCACCCAGATATGCCCGGCATCGGGTTTGAGCAGGCCGAGCGCGAGCTTCAGCAGCAGGCTCTTGCCCGATCCGGCGACGCCGAGAAGGATCTTGGTTTCCCCCTTATGCAGCGCAAAGCTCACTCTGTCGAGCACCACCAGCTCGTCGAAGGCAATCGACACATCTTCAAAGACGATGATGCGTTGCTCGGGATCGTCGGGCGCGGTGGGAACGGTAGCCATCAGTGCATGCCGAATATTGTCAGCAGCAGGCGGGTGTAGAAGGCGTCGATCATCAGGATGATCACCGACGCGGCGACCACCGCCTGGGTCGTGGCCTTGCCGACACCCTGCGTGCCGCCATGGGCGTTCATGCCGTAAAAGCAGCCAACCGTCGACAGAATGAAGCCGAAGAGCAGCGGCTTTGTCAGCCCCATGAACACGTCGGCATACACCAGCGTCTGGTACGCGGAATTCCAGTACTGATAGGAATCGAGACCCAGGATGAAATACGAAACCAGGAAGCCGCCCACCAGTCCGACAAAGTCGGAGATGATGGTGAGGAAGAAAAGCATGATCGTGCTGGCGATCACGCGGGGCGTTACGAGCTTCTTGGTGGGATCGGTGCCGAGCGCACGCATGGCATCGATCTGCTCGGTGACCTTCATCGAACCCAATTCGGAGGCCATGCCGGAGGCGTTTCGACCTGCGACCATCAGGCTGGTCAGCACCGGCCCCAGTTCGCGCACCATCGACATGGAGACCAACTGGCCGGTCATGGTGAGCGCGCCGAAGCGGGCCAGCGAGTTCGCGCTTTGCAAGGCGAGCACGATCCCGGTAAACATGCCCGTCAACACCGTCACCGGGACCGATCCCACCCCGATCGAGTCCATCTGCTGGAGCGTATCGGTGACATAGCGTGGGCGGCTGAACAGGTTGCCCACCGCGCGCCCGGCAAGCTGAGAGTAGTCCTGTACGGAGAGGACCGTCTGCTTGGCGTAATCCACTGGAGACACTAATTCCATGGGACAGCCGAATATAGCAGTTGACCGTTAACAGTGGCTAGTTGTTAATGCGGAACGACTCATGGAATGTGCCGGGCCGGAATTCTTGCATTCGAGGGGCGGCCCGGGAGCGTATAGCTGAGTGAGGGGCAATGGATCCGGCGATGGCTATATCGATGGTGGCGGCCGAGAGCGCGGATTTTGCCGCGCTGGTTCGCCTGCACCAGTCGATGGTGTTCAGCCTTGCCAATCACTTCGTCGGGAACTCAGCCGTTGCCGAGGACATCGCGCAGGACGTGCTGGTGGAACTCTACCGTCATCATCGGAAGCTGCAATCGCCGGAACACGTGGTCTTCTGGTTGCGCCGAGTTACCGCAAACCGCTGCATCGATTACGCCCGGAGCCACAAGCGGCAGCCGGAGGTCGCACTCGACGAAGTTCCCGAACTGGTGGCGCCCGCCGATGAGCCGGACCCGTGGGCCGGCGCACGGCTCCGGCGGCTGGTTGCCTCGCTTCCCGAACGGGTCCGAATCGTGGTGCTGCTGCGGTACCAGGAGGACCTTGGCCCCGACGAGATCGCCAAACTGCTTGGGATGCGGGTGAATACCGTCAAGAGCCAGTTGCATCGGGCGCTCGCGATGTTGCGCGAGAAAGCTACGCGGGCCGGGGGAGGACTATGAGCATGGATCGTTTTGAGCAGGGTCTCCGCGATGCGCTGCGGCGAAAGGACGCGCCGGCGGACCTGACTGCGAAAGTGCTGGCGCGGGTTCACGCCAAATCCGACGAGCGAGGCTGGCAACGATGGTTCCGCGGACCCGTACTGGCCTCGACGCTAGCGGCAGCCTTGGTAGTGGCTGCGATCGGTATCGCGGCAGAACGGCGCCACACGGAACGTGTCGCGGGAGAAGAGGCGCGGCGCCAAGTCGTGCTCGCGCTGCGGATTGCGAGTTCCAAGTTGCAGTTGGCGGAAACGAAGGTACAGGAATTATCGGATAAAACTCAGGAGTGATCTTTATGCGACGACTTCTATGGGCGGTACTGATGTTCGCGGTGACCATTCCATGCGCGGCGCAAGTCATCAAAGCGCCAGAGAGCTGGGACAAACTTGCCGCCAAGGCCGACGAGGTGGTGAAAGTCGATCTCGACAAGAAAATGCTGCAATTCGCGTCCCGCTTCATGGATTCCGAAGACGACCAGGAAGGCAAACGGCTGGTTGAGAAGCTGAACGCCATCTACGTCCGCAGCTTGGAATTCAAGCAGCCGGGCGGATTCACCGATGCGGACGTGGAGCCGGTCCGGGCTCAGTTGCAGGGTCCGGAGTGGTCGCGTATCGTCCAGGTGGATAGCAGGACGGATAAAGAAAAAGTCGATGTGTACGTCAAATCCGTGAATAACCAAACCATGGGGCTGGTGATTCTCGCGCAAGAGCCCAATGAGTTGACGCTGGTCACTCTCGACGGTCCGCTGAATCCGGAGGATCTCGATCACTTGAGCGGGAATTTTGGCATTCCCAAAGGCCTTAAGGTCCGTGGGAAAAAAGCGACGCAATCGGCGCCGGCCAATTCGGTGCAGAAATGAAGCGCGTTACCGCCGCGGTTGTACTAGTCCTCTTTACGGCGACGACGGCCGTCGCGGGTACCGGCATCGGAACCGTAACCAAACTGCTCGAGCGTCGGTATGGAGTCCATCATCACGGCGTTCCCGCACTGTGGTTGGCCAAGCCGTTCATGTTTGGAAGTGGAGTCGGCGGCCTGAAAATCGCCCAATTCGAGAGCTTCACCGTTGCATCAGGCGATATGGCGGCCTTGATGGACGAAGTCGGACGCGCTCTCGGGCCGGAATGGCGGCCATTCGTGCAGGTATGGTCGAAGGATGACCGGGAATGGTCGGTGATCTACGCCGCGGCCGATGGTGAAAAACTGCGGATGCTCATCGTCAGCTCGGAGCAAGGCGACGGCGTCACGCTGGTGCAGATGGACGTCAGTGGAAAAGTGCGCGACGAGTGGTTCGACGAGCCGGTGAAATCGGCAAGGCGGAATTCACGTGCCAATCGATCGGGGCATTAGAGCTTCCCTGTTGACTTTTTCAATGCGCGGCGGCAAAGTCTCGGGCAAATGAGAATCAGCGAGCAGGACCTGACCGACGCGGCGGTGCAGTGTGGACTGACGCCCACACAGGCGCATGGATTATGGTTGGAACTTGAAACCAAGCCGACCATCGATGGCCGGTTCGAGCCGGCCCATGTGGGCTACTTCTTCGGCGCGTTGTTGGTCATCGGAGCCATGGGCTGGTTCATGACCCGGGGATGGGATTCGTTCCGCGGTTGGCAGCTTTCGATCATCTCTGCCGGATATGCCGCCATCTTTCTGATCGCCGGTACGCGCCTGTGGCGGCACCCGGTACTTAAAATCGTCGGCGGATTGCTGGCCACGATGGCAGTGTGCATGGTACCTCTCGCCGTGTATGGCATCGAACGCCAGTTGAATCTGTGGCCGAGCGCCGATCCCGGCTCCTACACGAGGTTTCATCCCGATATCCACGCAAGCTGGGTGCTGATGGAAGTAGCGACGGTGATTGCCGGAGCAGTCGCACTGCGGTTCTTCAGGTTCGCCTTTCTTACCGCCCCGATGACATATGCGATCTGGTACATGTCCATGGACGCCACCGCACTCATCTTTGGGCGCGAGTGGAGGTGGAGGGACGAATGCATGATTTCGTCGGTCCTGGGCGCCATCGTGCTACTGGTCGCGTATGCGGTTGACCATAAGATGGAAGCGGACTTTTCGTTCTGGGGCTATCTCTTCGGACTGCTTATGTTTACCGGCGGACTCTCCGCGCTCGACAGCGGCAGTGAGCTGGCGAAATTCGGATATTTTTCAGCGCACATCGGGCTGGTGATTCTATCCCTGCTTCTGCGGCGCAGGGTCTTCCTCATTTTCGGTAGTCTTGGTGTGTTCGGTTATCTCGCGAACGAAGCCTATACATACTTCCGCGATTCGGTCGCGTTCCCGTTTGTGCTCTCGATCATCGGCCTGCTGCTGATCTTTGCCGCGACGCAATACAAGAAAAGGGAAGAGTATCTCCAAACGCGCATTCGTGCAGCTCTTGCACAGCGGGTCGTATAAGAGTACGACGACCCACGGCGAACTGGAGCACCAGAAATGGAGGGATAATCAGTCCCGCGCCTTCTTTCGGATCTCAATATTCAAGCGCTTGATCTTCTGGTTTAGCGTCGAAAGCGGGATGTGGAATCGGTCGGCGGCGTCGGTCTGGTTCCAGTTGCTTTTCTCCAGCATGTCGGTGATGATTCGCCGCTCGCATTCTTCCATGATCTCGAACAACGTGGCGTCGGCGCGGTGATCGAGGACGTTGAGGCCCTGCCCGCGGCCGGTGATGTGGTCGGGAATCAATTCGCTGTTTATCACGGCCCCACTGGAGAGCACCACGGCCCGTTCAATCACGTTCTCCAGTTCGCGGACATTTCCCGGCCAGCCATATTCGATCAGGCTGCGCAGCGCCTCGGGAGCGATCTGCCGCACCGGGCGCTCGTTCTCGTCGGCGAATTTGCGAATAAAGAAATCTACCAGCAGCGGGATGTCCTCGCGCCGAGTGCGGAGAGGCGGCAGGTCGACCGTGATGACGTTCAGCCGGTAATAGAGGTCTTCGCGGAAGCGGCCCTCCTTGCACAACTGCTTCAGGTCGACGTTGGTGGCGGCGATGATTCGCACATCCACCTGCACTTCCTGCACTCCCCCCAAGTGCATGAATTTCCGGTCTTGCAGCACGCGCAGGATCTTGGCCTGCGTTTCCATGCTCATCGTGCCAATCTCATCGAGGAACAGCGTGCCCCGGTCGGCGATTTCAAACAGGCCTTTTTTCGATGCTACCGCGCTGGTGAACGCGCCCTTGACGTGGCCAAACAGCGTGGACTCGAGCAGGTCGGCGGGCATCGAGCCGGTATTCACCGGAACGAAGGGCCGGTCTTTGCGCGGCGAATTCATGTGGATCGCTTTCGCGATCAGTTCCTTGCCGGTGCCGCTTTCGCCTTGCAGAAGCACGGTGGAGCGGCTCGGCGCAACTTGGGCGACGAGGTCGAAAATACGCAGCATCGCGTCGCCCTTGCCGATGATGTGCTCGAAGTTATAGCGCTGTTTAAGGGCACGCTTCAGCTGTACGTTCTCTTCTTCGGCGCGTTTTCGGCCAACCACAGCGCGCACGTCAGCCAGCAGCTTTTCATTGTCCCACGGCTTCTGGACGAAGTTCGACGCCCCCGCCTGCATGGCGGCGACGGCGTTTTCCACTGTGCCGTAGGCGGTAATCATAATCACCGCAAGGAGCGGGTCGCGGTCGCGGATGTCGCGCAGGATTTCCATCCCGTTTCGCTCGGGCAGCGCGTAATCGAGCAGCACCAGGTCCATCGGCTGCTCGGCCATGCGGGCCAGGCCTTCCTCGCCGGTACAGGCGGTCTCCACCACGAACCCTTCCATCTCGAGCAGCGTCTGTAACGACTCCCGGATCGAAGCTTCGTCGTCCACGATAAGAATCGTGCCCTGCGCGACGGGCTGTTCCCGTCCGTTCATCCGGCGCGATATAACTGCGGCTTCTGCCATTTCGATTCACTCCATCCCTCATCCGCCCCACTGGGCGGGCGTGAGACACCGACACAAACTAGACGTTCACCGCTTTCCGCATCAGCGGAAATTCCAGGTAGAACTTGGTGCCGGCGCCCAGCTCCGAATCGACGCGGATCTTGCCGGCGTGCTCCTGGATGATGCCGTAGGTCACCGATAGTCCCAGCCCGGTCCCCTTACGTCCATCCTTCGTGGCGGTCTTCGTGGTGAAAAACGGATCGTAGATCCGGTTGATATGCTCCTGCGCAATGCCGCTTCCGGTATCGGAGACCACGATCTGCACCCGCCGGTCGGTGCGGGATGTCAGGGTCAGCGTTCCACCCTCCGGCATCGCATCCTTGGCGTTCAAGAAAAGGTTCAGGAATACCTGCTGCAGTTTTCCGGCGTTTCCGTACACCGGCAAGGAACCGGATGTCAGCTCATCTATAACTTTAACTTTCGCCAACTTGAACTGGTGTTCAAGCAGGTTAAGCGTATCCCGGACGACCTTATTCACGTCCACTTCGCCGAATTCTGAGCCGCTGGTGCTGGAGAAGTTCAGCAGGTTGTTCACGATCTCCGAGGCGCGGAAGGTCTGCTTGATAATCTTGTCCAGCACGGCGGAGTTACGCTCGTCTCCATTGAGCTGCTTCGACAGCATCTGCGAGTACGACGAGATAACGGCCAGAGGCGTGTTCACCTCGTGCGCGACCCCGGCTGCTAGCAACCCAATCGACGACATCTTTTCAGCTTGCGTGAGCTGCGATTCCAGCTCGATACGTTCCGTGATGTCGTCCACCAGCATGAGCCGGCCAATGACGGAATAATCGCGTGTCACCAGCGGTGCAATGGCCACATTGGCCACCCGCGTTTCCCCGGAGGGCGTCTCCAGGCGGAACTTGTATAGGTTGTGAATGCCCGGCGTGTTGCGGATCCGGTAATACTCCTCGGAAAACGCGGCAGGGAAGACGTCGGCGAGCTTCTTGCCCACCGCTTCCGACCGCGGCACGGCGTAGGTCGTCTCCATCTGCGAGTTCCAAAACTCGATTCGGTCCTCCAGATCGACGGCAAAAATACCGACGCTGATCGACTCGACGATGTTTTCGTTGAAGTCCTTGAGCCGCTCGTACTCGGAAACCTTCTGCCTCAGCGAGGCGTAAAGCCCCGCGTTCTGGATGGCGATGCCGATATATCCCGCGAGCGCTTCCAGCAACTCCACATCTTCGCTGGAGAGGAAGTCGCCTTCGTTGGTCTTGCCAAGGCCCAGCACGGCGATTGTCCGCCCCTGCACCGGGCAGGGGATGAAGTAGTTCAGGTCAAGCCGGGCGATGGTGGCCTGGGCGCCGGGAGTTTCGCGTAGGACCGCGTGCGTGTTGTCGAAGAACAGGTGTCCTGCCGCCATCTCCGGCCGGGGCTGCCCCAGGAAACGCAGGTCGAGGTCGGACACCTCCGACATGCCGAACGAGTGCGCCAGAGTAAAGGAATCGGGTGAGTCGGCGCCGGCCAGGAAAATCGCCATGCGGTCCACCAGCAGCGTGCGCGAGATGCGGTCCACGATCGACGCCAGCATCTTGTCGAGGTCGAGCTGCGAGCTCAGGTCCCGGCCGAATTCCAGCAGCGTCCGCCGGTAGTCGTAACGCTTGCGGTAGAAGACTTTGTCGAGCCGCTCCTGGATCCAGTTCTTGACCGGCTCGAACAGTAGCGCCGTGACCGCGATGGCAATGATCATGCCCGCGCGGCCGCCCGCGGGCAGGCGGGCGTTGATGATCGCGGCGGCGGCGCCGACCGCGGCGAAGTACACACCCGCAATCGCGGCAGCGGTCAGCGTGTACGCCATGCCGCGTTTGAAAATCAGGTCCACGTCCATCAGCCGGTAGCGGAAGATGGCATACCCGAAGGTCAGCGGCAGAAAAACCAGCGACAGCACCGACACCTTCATGACCGGTGTCGATTCGATTCCCTGGAGATACGGAACAACGTAGAACAGTGTGTAGGGTACGACGGCCAGGATGGTCCCGCGTGTAACCCATTTCATCTGCTGGCGCAGGATCGGCGTCGATGCGTAACGATACGTATGCCACAAAACCGCCGCCGCGCCGATGAACATCAGCGCCAAGTACAGCATCTCCACCCGGTTCAGGTTGTAATTCAGCAGCTCACTGGCCTTGAGTTGGCGCAGCGCCCAGACATGGACGGCAAGCAGCCATGCCCCGGGCAAATAGCACGCCGCTACCAGCGATGGACGGCGCTTCACCGCGTCTTTCACCTCGGGAAAGGTCAGCACGAAATGCAGGAACAGTGCCGGCTGCAACAGCCCGGCCACCACGCTCGACCAGTAGATAATCCAGTCGAATTCGTTCAGCTTTCCGGTGAAGTGGAAGGCGTACAGGATGAACGAAACCAGGCAGAACAGGTAGAAGTGCGTCGATTTCGGGGCAGTCCACCGTCGTAGGAGAACGTACAGACCAATGCCGAGATATATCAGCGCGATAAAGCGCAGGCCGATGAATTGCGACTTGTCCGCCGCAACGAGAAAAACGGGGGCCTGGACCGTGACCTTGTTCCGCACCACGGTATATGTCGCCTTCGACCAAGCCCCGGTGCGGTATTGGTACTTCGTCGCATCGCCGGAGGTGCGGACCTCGCGATCGTTAATCGCGACCAGCGTGTCGCCGACCTTAATGCCGGCCTTGAACCCGGGACCGTTGGGATCGAGACGCTCGGCCCTGACCTGCCCGTGCTGTTCGACCCACCACACTCCGTCCGTTGGTATTTCGAATTGCTGTTCCTTCTGGTAATTGATGACGGCAAAAACTGCGGCGGCGATTGTCAGCGTCGCCAGGACGATGGCTACAAAACGGAGCTGGAAATCGCGCGTCACAGGTCGGGTCCGAGGCGGCAGCTGGGCTGCCTCGATTACCGGCTTGGAGTGCAAGTTATGGGCCAAGGTTCCACAATCTCAAAATCAAATAACCAACGGCTGGAGAGGAACTTAGGACATTGTAGCAATGTAGATCCAGAATTGGTATGAAAAGTGGGATATAGATATGGAAAACGGTAGCGACGCGGCCATGAATATATGCGGGGGCATCCGTCGCGGCCTCGTCTTGTCGAATACCCTCCCCGGGATATTGCGATTCGCGCGCCATCCTTTACTATGGAAAATTCCGAGGCACACATGGAAACCTACGAGCAGATCGTCGAACGTGAACGGCAATTTCTCTTGCAGACCTACTCTCGCTATCCCCTGGCGCTGGCCAGCGGCAAAGGCGTATGGGTACAGGACGTGGAAGGTAGGAAGTACCTCGACCTGGTTGGCGGACTTGGCGTCAACGCGCTTGGCCATGCCCATAAGCGCATCGTGAAGGTCATCCGCGAGCAGTGTGCCCGCCTCATCCACGTATCGAATCTTTATTACAACGAGTACCAGGGCCAGTTGGCCGAGCGGTTGTGCCGGCTTTCCGGCATGGACCGCGCCTTCTTCTGCAATAGCGGCACGGAAGCCATCGAGGGTGCCATCAAAGCCGCGCGCGCCGCGTCCCACGCGTCGGGCGGCGATCGCAAGTGCAAGCTATTCGCGGTGGAAGGTTCGTTCCATGGTCGGACCTTCGGCGCCTTGTCGCTGACCGCTCCGGAGAAGTACCGCAAGGACTTCGCGCCGCTGCTGGACAACGTCGAATTCATCCGCATGAACGACGTTGACGATCTCTACTCGAAAATCGACGAAACCGGCTGCGCGCTCGTCATCGAACCGATCCAGGGCGAAGGCGGAATCCGCGAGTGCACGCCTGAATTTCTCCAGGAGGCCCGCGCCGTCTGCGACCGTCATGATGTGGCCCTGGTTTTCGATGAGATTCAATGCGGGTTGGGACGTACCGGCCGGATGTTCGCCTACCAGGAAAGCAGCGTCTTACCCGACATCGTCACCATCGCCAAGCCGCTCGCTGCCGGCTTGCCCCTGGGAGCGTTCCTGGCGCGCGGCAAGTACGCATCCGCGATCGGCGCGGGCAAACACGGCACTACCTTCGGCGGTGGACCGCTGGCTTGCCGTGTCGCCTTGGAATTTCTCGATGTCATTGAGCAGGAGGGACTGCTCGAAAACGTGCGCAAAGTGGGCGACTACCTGCACCACGAACTCGAACGCACCCGGCTCGACTATGACGTCGTACGCGAAGTCCGCGGCCGCGGCATGATGCAGGCGATCGAGCTGAGCGTGCCCGCCCGGCCATTCGTCGATGCCGCCATTCAAAAAGGTCTACTGATTAACGCAACTCAGGATGTGGTTATCCGCGTCTTGCCCCCATTTCTGCTGGAAGAGAAGCACGTGGATAAGGCGATGCGTATCCTGCGCAAGCTTTTGGCAAACCGCCCGGTGGAAGTTACCGCTCCGGCCAAGGCGGCGGTTTAGGAAGAGCGCAGGTCAACGGCAATGAGCCCTCGGCCATGAGCCATGTGCCCTGCGCCATGAGCCCTTCGACAAAAAAGGGGGAATCCGATTTTTCGGATCCCCCACAGAAGCGACAGAGGCGATATCGGTTAATAAGAGTCCAGAGCGGACTGGGTGGTTGCCACTGGGAGCGAAAAACCTAAGACCGGCGGCGGTTTCCAACGGGGTTGGGGAACGGGAATCCCACGTCGACGGTTATCGTCTGCGTTATCTACAGGCTGGCGACGGTCCTCCACTTGTTCTTCTGCACGGACTCCTGGGCTATTCCTTTTCCTGGCGCTTCAACATTCCCGTCCTCTCCCGTTCCCATACCGTGTATGCGCCAGACGTAATCGGAATGGGGTTCTCCGAGCGTCCTGCCCAATTGGATTACAGCTTGCGCGCGTGCTCCGACCGCGTTGTGAAATGGATCGACCAACTTGGGCTCGATTCGCTCAACCTGGTCGGTACCTCGCACGGCGGAGGTATGGCTTGCATGGTCGCTGCGGCGGCAGCGGAGCGCGGCAGCCCGCGAGTAAATCGCCTCGTGCTCGTGGACGCCATCAATCACTGGTCGCGCGGCGGCAGAAAGCGGATCGCTGTGCTTTCGCGCTGGCTGGGGGCGGCGGTTTTTCGCTGGACCTTCCCCTACACCCGCCGCTACCACGGGTTCTTTCTGCGCCGCATGTACGGCGATCCGGCCAAGGTCACGCAGGCCACGCTGAACGGCTACGCGGCAGGCCTGGCACAGCCCTACTCGTGCGATTACGGCCTCGGAGTCGTTCGCACCTGGCGGCAAGACCTTGCCCAGCTACGCGAAACCTACGCGCACCTGCGCGGTATTCCGACGCAACTCATCTGGGGCGAGCGCGACCCGGCCGTCCCGCTGCCCTCCGCGCGCGAGCTCCAGAAAGCGCTGCCCGGCTCGGAACTGGTCGTGCTGCCCGCCATCGGACATCTGCCCTACGAGGAAGCGCCCGAAGACTTCAACCGGATACTGCTCGATTTTCTTGCCCGCCCTGTATCCTGACGCTTCATGCACCCGCTCGTTGAATTCCTCAAGCACGCGCTGCAGACCTGGGGCTACTGGGCCGTGGTCACGGCGCTGCTGCTGGAAAACATGGGCGTTCCATTGCCGGGCGAGACCATCCTGATCTTCGCCAGCTTCTTCGCCTACCAGGGCGAGCACCTCAAGATCGAATGGATCATCGGGGCGGCGGTGCTTGCCTGCACGCTGGGCGATAACATCGGCTACTGGATCGGCCGCCATGGCGGGCGTCCGCTGCTGAACCGGTGGAAGGACTTCTTTCGCATCGATGACGAAGACATCGCCGCCGGCGAGAGATTCCTCCAACGTCGCGGCTGGTTCGCGATCTTCATTGCCCGCTTCATCGCGGGCATGAGGATCGTTGCCGGTCCCATGGCGGGCGTGCTGTGCATGCCGTGGAAAAGGTTTCTGACCGCGAATTTCTGCGGCGCCGCCGTCTGGGTCAGTACCATCTCCCTCGTCGCGTATTCGTTCGGCAGCCAGGAGGAGCGCCTGCTGGCGTATCTCGATCGCGTAAACATATTCTTCTTCGTTATTGTGGTCGCAGTAGTGTTATTCCTGTGGCGGCGGCACATGAAGAAGTGGCGCGAAAAGCGCCGCGCCCAGCGCGTAAATTCGGATACCATTCCTTGACCGCCTTAGCTCATGCTTCATAACCTTGGGTATGTTTGAAGGGGCGCGGCTTCAGCCGCGCCGTAGAGTACATTGACCTTTTGTCATTCCGAGCGGGCTTCAGCCCGCGAGGAATCTGCTTTGTGGGTTGACGGCCATCACGCGATGTCGAGCCTCTCCAACTCGTTTCGCTTCGAGCGCGAAGCATGGATACGCTTCCTCGTCGCCCTCGCTGGACTGGTACTGGCCTTCGCCTCGGCGCTGTTTTCCACGGTGACGCGGCAGGCCGGCAACGTGATCGCCACCGCGCTCTTTGCCTCCCTGGCGCTCTTCCTGGCCGGCTTCGTCGGCCTGACGACTGTTCCGTACCTGGCGCGCCGTGTTGCGTTCCAGCGCGTGCGTGACGCGTTCGATTACGACGTCACCCGAGAAGGCCTGGTGTACCTCGGCATCATCCTGGTGATCGGCGTTGCGGCGCTGAACACGGGAAACAATCTGCTATTCATCGTCGTCGCCGCGATGCTGGCTGCCATCGTAGTCTCGGGCGTGGCCTCGGCCGGAGAACTCACAGGCCTCAACCTCGAGGTTGTCCTTTCCGACCACACCTTCGCCGGAGAGTCAGTGCCGGCGCGAGTGTCGCTGCGCAACACGCGTCGTTGGCTGCCGGCATTGTCGGTCAGCGTCGTCCCGCCGCGAGCCCACAGGGCCACCAGACGGCTGCGCCTTCAGCGCGATGTGTTCGTGTGGCCGCCGAAAGCGCCTCCGGGTCGGCATTGGATCCGCTTGCCCGACCTGAATCTGAAGCTCGTCGCCGACGCCCCCACCGAGCCCGCGATCTTTGACGCGCGCGTCTATTTCCCTTACATCCCCGCGCGCATCGCCGTTTCACGGCCGCTGGAACTGACCTTCGAAAAGCGCGGCCGCTACGTGCAGGACGCCTTCGGATTGTCCACCCGCTTTCCTTTTTCTTTCCTCGCCAAGACGCGCCGGGTGAACCTGCCGTCACAATCTACCGGCGTGGCCGCGCAGGCCGGCGGGCGCGAGCTGATCGTCTATCCCTCAGTGCAGCCGACTGCCGACGTGCTGGAAATCCTGCCCATGATCACCGGCGAGTTGGAAATGTACCTGCGCGGGCGCGGCAACGACCTCTACCGCATTCGC
>JBOGLI010000302.1:0-5090 GCA_050746165.1 Terriglobales bacterium
CCTCCGCACCCTTCCGACGACCAGCAGCCAGTATCGCCAGGATGGAATTAATCAGGTGGACGCTTCCATCATCAAGAACTTCAGCGTGACCGAATCGAAGTACTTCCAGTTCCGTGCTGAAGCGTTCAACTTCCTGAATCACCCGACGTTCAACGCTCCGGACCTCAAAGTCAGCGGCAACGCGAACTTCGGCGTAATCAGCAGCATGGCGAACCGCCCGCGCCAGATCCAACTCGGCGCGCGGTTCGTGTTCTAAGCAGCTCACTCGGAGGCCGGACCCGCTTGCGAACCAACAAGCAGGGTCTGGCCCGAGAGTGGTTTACGTTATGAAATGTTTATTTTATTTTTGAATTCGCCGGAGAGACTTCCCGGGGATTCCCGTCTTTCGGGGCCCGGCCAACACCGCGCTTCTCGTACATAGGACCGATCCATGGCTCGCTTCATCAACGATAACTTCCTGCTCGGTAGCGAAACGGCACGCTGGCTGTACTCAAACCACGCGGCTCGCCAGCCGATCATCGACTATCACTGCCACGTACCGGCCAGGGACATCGCCGAAAACCGGCAGTTCGCCAACCTGGCAGAAATCTGGCTAGAAGGCGACCATTACAAGTGGCGTGCCATGCGCGCCAATGGCGTCGACGAGCGCTTTTGCACCGGCGACAGCTCGCCCTACGAGAAATTCCTCGCTTGGGCTAAGACAGTTCCTTACACGCTGCGCAATCCTCTATATCACTGGACGCACCTGGAACTGCTGCGCTATTTCGGCATCACGGAACTGCTGAGCGAAGAGACTGCTCCCGAGATCTGGAAGCGAGCCAACGCGATGCTCGCCACCGAGGAATTGACCGCACAGGGCATTCTTCGCAAATTCGATGTCCGCGTCGTCTGCACCACCGATGACCCGACCGATTCACTCGAGCATCATCGCTCGATTGCCGCGCAAGACCTGCCGACGCAGGTCCTCCCCGCTTTTCGGCCCGATCGGGCCTTCCGTGTCGACGACCCTGCCGAATTCAATACCTGGCTCGACAAGCTCGCTGCCGCCGCGAACACCGACGTTACGAAATTCCGCGACCTGCTCGATGCCTTACGCAACCGGCACGACTTCTTCCATCGCCACGGTTGCCGTACCTCCGATCACGGCCTCGATACCTGCCCATCGGAGTTCTGCAGCGATGCCGAGGCGGCGGCTATCTTTGACAGGGTCCGTTCCGGCCGTCCTGTCGCGGCGCATGATGCGGAGCGGTTCGCCGCGTCCGTCCTGCTCTACACCGCGCATCTGGACGCGGAAAAAGGGTGGGTCAAGCAACTGCATCTCGGCGCGCTTCGCAATGCCAACCCCAACGGCATGCGCACGCTCGGCCGTGACACCGGGTTCGATTCGATCGGCGACTGGAACCAGGCCGCTTCGCTCGCTCGTTTCCTCGGACGTCTGGCCGAGGAGAATGCGTTGCCGAAGATGGTCCTCTACAACCTCAACCCCGCCGATAACTACGTATTCGCCACCATGGCCGGTAATTTCCAGGATGGCTCCGTGGCGGGCAAGATCCAGTTCGGCAGCGGCTGGTGGTTCCTCGACCAGAAGGAAGGCATCGAGTGGCAGTTGAACGCGCTCTCCAATTGCGGCCTGCTCTCCCGCTTTGTCGGCATGCTGACCGACTCCCGTTCGCTGATGTCGTACCCGCGCCATGAATACTTCCGGCGCGTTCTCTGCAACCTGTTGGGCAGCGAGATGGAAGCCGGCCTGCTTCCCGAGGACGAGAAACTGATCGGCCGCATGGTGGAATCGATCAGCTACGGCAATGCCGCGGAGTATTTCGATTTCCCCGCGAAATCCGTTGCGGATCCGGTCCGGGCGGTATCTCAAGCGAGCGATTAAGGCAGGCGACGGTGTCCAGCATTGCGTTAGCAAAACTCGCCATTGTCGTTCACTCTGCCGACAACGTCGCCGTGGCCAAGACGCCCGTATCGGCGGACACCAGCGTGGAATGGGGCGGGCGGAACATCAAGGTCGCCGCCGAAATCGCCGCCGGCCACCGCTTCGCTCTTCGCGACATTTCTCCCGGTGAGTTCGTGCTGCAATACGCGCAGCCGATTGGGACCTCGAAGGGCATCTGCGCGGGAGAGCCGGTCACGCACGCGAACATGTCCGACGCCGTGCCTGTCATCCGCACCGTTCCCGGTAATTTAAGCACACCGGCGCCGAACTACCTTCCACCGGATAAACGGCGGACCTTCGCCGGATTCGTCCGCCCTGATGGCCGAGTCGGCACACGCAACTACATCCTCATCGTGCCGACCAGCATGTGCGCCAGCCACGAGGCGCAGCAGATCTCGACCATCGCCGAGTACGCCCTGTACTCGCGCGAGAAATATCCGAATGTGGACGGCGTCACCGCCATCCCGCACAACAAAGGATGCGGATGCCAGGATGGGACGCCCGTCGATCTGCTGCTGCGCACGCTCTCCAACTACGCCGATCATCCCAACGTCGGCGGCGTCGTCCTGCTCGAACTCGGTTGCGAGAAAACGAACCTCTCCGTCGTCGAGCAATACCTCGACGGGCTTGGGCGGAAAATTGACAAACCCATGGTGCGAATTGGGATTCAGCAGGTGGGCGGAACCGAGGCCGCGGTGAAGGCCGGTCTCGCTGCCGTCGAACGAATGCTGCCCGAGGTCAATCGCACCGCTCGGGAGCAGGTACCGGTCAGCGAGTTAGTCCTGGGCGTGAAGTGCGGCGGCTCCGATGCCTTCTCTGGACTGTCCGCCAATCCCGCGCTCGGCCGAGCGGCCGACTTGCTGGTTGAATCGGGTGGGACGGTACTGATCACCGAGGTCCCCGAATTCGTCGGCGCCGAGCACATCCTTGCCGCGCGTGCCAAGGACGCCGATACCGCTCGTGCCGTTTATCGTATGGTCGATTGGTACAAGGAATACGCAGGCCGGGTCGGCGCTGCGCCCGCGCAGAACCCGAGCCCCGGGAATATCAAAGGTGGACTGCTGAATATCACGATCAAGTCTCTCGGCGCAATCGCGAAGGCCGGAACCACTCGCGTTGAGGGCGTTACCGACTACGCCACTCCACCGAACGGCCGAGGGCTGTTCCTGATGCAAGGACCAGGCTACGATCAGGAGTCCACGCCCGGCCTTGTCGCCGCCGGCGCGACCGTCGTCGTGTTTACCACTGGCCGCGGAACGACCATTGGCAACGCGATCGCGCCGGTCATCAAGCTGGCCTCGAACAACGACATCTTCCGCCGCATGGCGGGCGACATCGATCTCTCGGCCGGCGATATTCTCGACGGCAGCAGATCCATCGAACAGGTCGGCGCTGAAGTCTTCGACCGCGTCTGTCAGGTCGCTGGCGGAGAGTTAGTCGCCCAGGCCGAACCGTTGAAGCATCGCGAATTTCAAGTCTGGGCCGAGGCGGCCGTGTCTTTATAGGAAGCGACGTGAAAGTGATCACCAAATTCGCGTTCGTGTGCGCTCTCGTCGTAGCCAGCACTGGCATCGCGCTCGCGCAGGATACGCGCACCGTTGCCGAGCCGACAATTCCCCCTGCCTGCACCGCGTTGCGAGCTGAGCTTGCCAGTGTCTCTGGCTCCCTGTCGGAAGCCGACGAGAGCCGGCTCGACACGCAACGTATCCAGGACGCGATCGACAACTGCCAGCCCGGAAAAGCTGTAGTTCTACGAGGCGATGGGTCCCACAACTCTTTTCTCAGTGGCCCGCTCGAATTGCGCCGTGGCGTCACTCTGGTGGTCGATTCCGGCGCCACGCTGTTCGCCTCGCGCGATCCGAAGCTCTTCGACAAAGGTTCGGGCACCTGCGGCAAAGTTACTCCCAAGGATGGGCGCGGCTGCCGGCCTTTGATCAACGTGGTCGGCGCGCCGGACGCTGGAGTCATGGGCGACGGAATGATCGACGCCCGTGGCGGCTCGAAGTTACTCGGTAAGGACGTCAGTTGGTGGGACCTCGCGCAGCAGGCGAAGGTCAGCAGCGAGTACCAGAATTGCCCGCGTATGATCGTTGCCGATCGCGCCGATAATTTCACCCTCTATCGCATCACGCTGAAGAACTCGCCGAACTTTCACGTCATCGTGATGCGCACCAACGGGTTTACCGCCTGGGGCGTGAAGATCAATTCTCCGAAGACCGCCCGCAACACCGATGGCATCGACCCGTCCTCGTCCACCAACGTCAGCATCCTGTATTCGTTCATCCATGCCGGAGATGATAACGTGGCCGTTAAGGCTGGCTCCAACGGACCCGCCGCGCACATTACCGTCGCCCACGATCACTTCTACACCGGTCACGGAATGTCGATCGGCAGCGAGACCAACGGCAATGTCGAGTACCTCGAAGTGAAGGACATGACGATCGACGGCGCCGATAACGGCATCCGGGTGAAGTCGAACTCGACGCGGGGCGGATTCGTCCGCAAGGTCAGTTACCAGGACGTCTGCATTCGCAATACCAAGGAACCGATCGTCATCGACCCGTTCTACAGCAAGGAACGCGGAACGCTCGTCCCCAACTTCGACGACATCACCCTCCGCGATGTGCACGTGCTGTCGCCCGGCAAGATCAGCCTCCTGGGCACCGACGACTACCATCGCTCGCGCATCACTTTGGACGGTGTGCAAGTTGACGGTTACCAGCCCAAGCTGCTCCGCGCCGCGCACGCGCGAATTACAGTCGGACCAAATGGCCTGAACTTCACGCCCACGGGAGAAGACGTCGTCGTCGAGGGAAAGACTGGAACGGCCAACGCCCCAGCTTGTGACGAAAGCCGCTTCGCTCCCTTCCCCGACGAAGCGCAATCCGGTGCGAAGACGGTCTCGCGTAAGTCCGATGTCACCGTGGCGGCCGAGGGTCCCGCGGATTTTCGATCCGTGCAGCAGGCCATCGACCAGTTACCAGAGACCGGCGGCACGGTTCACATCACCCCCGGAACCTACCGCGAGGTCGTTGAAGTGAAAACTCCACACGTGCATCTCATCGGGGATCCGGCCGATCCGGCGTCCGTCGTCATCGTGTACGACAAGAGCGCCGGGACTTCCGGAGGCACATTCAAGAGCTATACC
>JBOGLI010000303.1:0-3252 GCA_050746165.1 Terriglobales bacterium
GCACCGGGGCCGCCAGGTACAGCGGCCTGTAAACATAGGGCGGCGTAATGTCTTCCTTGAAGAAGAACTTGGCGCCGTCGGCGAGCGGCTGCAGGAATCCGAACGGGCCGACGCGCGTCGGTCCCCAGCGGTTCTGGATGCGGCCGACAATCTTGCGCTCGGCGAGCACCACGTAGGCGTCCATCGTCAGGAGGACGAAGAGCCCGATGGCGATCTTCACCACCGACAGCGCGATAAATGTTCCAAGACTTACCTGGTGCATTCGTTGACCCTGTGCAACCGAAAAAACTATAGGACTGGGACCTTGTCCGCGGGGACCCTGCGCTCGTTTTCGACGACGGAATTCAAACTCTCCGAATAGCGGCCGAGCGTGCCCGAAGTAAACAGCGTGTCCTCGCTGGGCACAATCTGTTCCGGATGGCTGGGAATCGGCCCCGAAACCACGATCCGCGTGTGCACGTCGGCGCCGGCGGCGAGATTCATGCGGCCAACGTCGTAGCCGGGCACGAGCCGCTGGATCTCGTCGAGCATGGCGATCGGATCAAACGGGCTCATCTTCGGCTCCAGCCCCTGCTTGGCAAGCCAGACCGCGTGACGATCGGCCTCGCCCGATTGCGCGCCGCGCGTCTGGCCCATGTCAGAGCGAACGCCGCGGCTGAAGGGCACTAGCTTCTTGATGTCCGCGCCCATCGCGGCCGCGATTCGCACGATGATTTCGAAGTCGCTCTTCGTGCCCTCCACGTGGCCGGCTTTCTTCAGCATCTGAAGGTCGCCGCAGGTGTTGGTAAACGAACCCGCCTTCTCGTACGCAGATGCCGCCGGGAGAACCACCTGCGCGGGTACGGCGGTCTCGGTGAGGAACATGTCCTGCACGACGACGAACATCTTCGACAGCGCGAACGGATCGACCGAATAGCGCGCAACGGGATTGGAACCGACGATCAGCATCGCCTTTAACGGATTTCCAGCTGAGGCGAACATGCGTTGCAGGTCGAGTCCGGGTTCGGTCGGAACTTGCGCGAACCACTCCTCGCGGAATCGGCCGCCCTGCGCCAAAGGCGTGTAGCCGGGAAGAAGGTCGGGATAAACGCCCATGTCCGAAGCGCCGCGCGAGTTGGCGTAATCGGCGAGGCAGATGAATTTCGCGTTGGGAAGCGCGTTGACGAGCGCGGAGATCTGGTCGGCACGAAGCTCAGCGCCGAAGGCGACGACGAGGCCGTTCTCGCCGCGAAGCGTGTCGCGCAGCTTGTTCAGTGAATCCTGCGAGTAATCTTTTGTTGCGAGCGACGCGCCGTTGTCCTTGCCGGCGAGGAACGAAACAAATGTTCCCTCGCCACCGTCTTCAGGAACCTGAACAAAAGCGGTGGCCTGGCGTCGCAGCTTGATCGGGTAGGAATTCACGACGTAGAGGTGCGCGCGATTCAGGCGGACGTTGCCGCGAATCTGCCACGCCAGCAGCGGGTGCTCGTCCGTTGGGTTGTTGCCGATCAGCAGGACCGCCGGGGCTTTCAGCACGTCGGCCATGCTGGCGGTCCGATCGCCCGCGGCCATCGAAGAGGCGAAGGCAGGGAAGTCGGCGGTGCGGTGGTGGTCGATGTTGTTCGTCCCCAGCACCGTGCGCGCGAACTTCTGCAGCAGGTAGTTTTCTTCGTTGGTGATGCGGTTGGAGCCGATCACGCCAAAGGCCTTGCCGCCCTCGCGTTCGTGAATTTCCTTGAACTTGCGCCCGATCAGGTCGATGGCTTCTTCCCAAGTCGCCGGATGGAGCTTGCCGTCGCGATGGATGAGAGGTTCGGTGACGCGCCGCGGGTCCTGCGTGAAATCGAAGGCGTAGCGGCCCTTGATGCAGAGGAAGTCGCCGTTGACGCCGCTCTTGTCGCGGTTGTCGCCACGCACGATCTCCATGCCTTCGTTGGAGCGGCGGACACCCAGGGTGGTCTTGCAGCCGTCACCGCAATGGGTGCAGACGGTGCCAACGTGGTTCATCTCCCACGGGCGCGTCTTATAGCGGTAAGCGCCGCTCGTGAGCGCGCCGACCGGGCAGATGTCGATGCACATGCCGCACTCTTCACACTCGAGGTGATCTTCCATGTTGGGCGCGATCACGCTGGTCACGCCGCGGTTCTGCACGCCCAGCGCCCACACGTCCATGCCTTCGCCGCAGACACGCACGCAGCGGTAGCACAGGATGCAGCGCGGGCGGTCGAAGTAAACCACCGGCGACCACTGCTGCTCGTCGCGATGGTTCTTGATGTCGATGAACTTCGACTCGGCGGCGCCGTAGGTGAAGGTCATGTCCTGCAGTTCGCACTCGCCGCCCGCGTCGCAGACCGGGCAATCCAGCGGGTGATTGGCGAGCACCAGTTCCAGCATCGACTTACGCGCCTGGCGCACCTCGTCGTTGTTGGTAGTGACCGTCATGCCCTCGGTGATGACCGTGGTGCACGCCGTCTGCAGCTTGGGCATCTTCTCGATGCGCACCAGGCACATGCGGCACGCGCCCTGCAACGACAGCCCCGGGTAATAGCAGAACGAGGGCACGTCGATGCCGTGCGCTTTGCAGGCCTCGATTAGAAGCGTGCCCGCGGGGGCCGCGATTTTCTTACCATCTACCGTGATGTTTAAGTCAGCCATGAATCCTTAAATTGCAGAATTGCGGAATTTCAAATTGCGGAATTGAAAATTCAGTTTCGGTTATGTCGTGCTGTTTCCTTTGCTGCTGTAAAAATTGCCGTTTGTTGTTCCGCTTCATTTCGTATTTGGTGGAGACGCTCAGGTTTTACTGATTGCGTTTCCGCCAGCAACTCCAACCAATACACTGTCTCGTCGGCTTCTTCGACAACAACCCCCATCTTTGCCATAAACTCAGCGTGAGATCTTGCTCTGCATGCCGCTCTGTAGTTTGCTCCCACCGACGTCCCACTTCGGAGTACCTGTTTCCCTATCACCTGCGCATCGGTTTCCCTCGGAAGCGCTCGAAACATCTTCACGATACGTATTGCGAACGCTTTCGTCCGATCTTTTAGCTCTTGCGGTGTCATCGGTTTGTCAATTCCGCAATTTGAAATTCCGCAATTCCGCAATCTAATGTGCCAAGACCGGAAGCTGAGTTAGCGCGCCTTCGGGTTCGTAAGGACAGGGTTTCCCTTCCAAATGAGCTTCAAATTCTTCGCGGTACTTCTTGACGATCGAAATGATCGGCATGGCCGCGGCGTCGCCCAGCGGGCAGAACGTCCGGCCCAGCATGTTTTC
>JBOGLI010000304.1:0-8145 GCA_050746165.1 Terriglobales bacterium
ATTCCAAAGTAACGAATCCAAAATTTCACTGGAGGGAAGTTATGGATGTTGTAAAGCGACAGAAGTGGATTTTTGCGCTCCTGGCGATAGCACTGGTCGGCCTGTTTGTGCCGCTTGCCTCGGCACAGTCGCCAACCGGCGTGATCCGCGTCAACGTAACGGATCCAACAGGTGCCGTCGTACCTAATGCTTCGGTTGCCATCACCGAAGTTTCCACTGGCCGTAAGATCACACAAAAAGCCAGCAGTCTCGGAACCTTCACGTTCTCGTCGCTGTTGCCGGGCGACTATAAGGTCAAAGTCAGCGCTCCTTCGTTCTCGTCGTACGAGACGACTGCGACCGTGCAAGTCGGTCAAACGGCGGAAGTAGCCGCCAAGCTGCAGGTCGGCGGCTCCGCCACCACCCTGGAAGTGAACTCGGGCGCGGCGGCGGTGCAGGTGGACACGGTCCGTTCCACCGTTGACGGCGTCATCACCGGCAAGCAGATCGATCAGCTTCCGCTCAACGCCCGCAACTTCCTCGAACTCGCGGCGATTCAGCCCGGTGTCCAAGTTGCCGACGGAGGCAACATCGACCCGACCAAGTCTCAAACGTACCGCACCATTCAGGTCATGGGACGGTCGGGCACCGGAACCCGCGTGACCATCGACGGTATCGACATCACCGACGAAACGGTCGGTACCACCATGGCCAACATCTCCGATGACGCCGTGCAGGAGTTCCAACTCTCGCAGTCGTCGCTCGATCTGTCCACGTCGCTGACCTCGTCGGGCGCCGTGAACATCGTCAGCCGTTCCGGCGGCAACACCATTCATGGCAGCGGTTTCGAGTTCTATCGCAACCAGGGCATGGGCGCCCGCCTCGGATTCGACCCCAAAGTTGAGCCCTTTCATCGCCACCAGGTCGGCTTCCGTGTCGGCGGCCCGTTCATCAAGGACAAGCTCTTCTGGTTCGTCAACTGGGAGCGCACCTATCAGGCCGAACAGAGCAGTTACTCCACCGATGCGAACCTGCCGTCGATTGCGGGGCACAACTGCCAGACTGGCTGCTTTGGCGCGGTTCCGCTCGGCATCCGCATGGTAGATGGACGCCTCGATTACAACCTAAGCAACAACATCCGTTTGTTCTACCGCTTCGGACACGACTGGAACCTCTCCACCGGCGGCAGCATTCCAGTTTCGCCGTTCCAGAACGTCGATTGGAATAACAATCACACCGTCGGTTTGGACTGGGCGCAGACCCACCTGACCCATAGCTTCCGTTTCGGGTATGTGAAGTTCAACAACCGCATCATTAGCCAGAGCTTTGCCGGTTTTCCATTTCCGACAACCCCACAGGGTAACGCTTATTACCTCGGCGTCGGTGCGTACGCGCTTGGCCCGAACGGATTGGCCCCGCAGGCGACCGCTCAGGACAATTACGACAACAAGTACGACGGCACCTGGGTGCACGGCAATCACGTTGTGCGCTTCGGTTTTGAGCTCAATCACATTCGCCTCGGCGGATACGCGAACTTCGCTGGCCCGCTAACTGTAAGCGGCGATTACAGCGGTACGACGCAGGCCGCGGTAGCGGCAGGCCAGGTCTTCGGCGCGCAATCGACCGACACCACAAACCCGCTCAACTACCCGCTTTCGGGGTTTTCCGGCGGCCCCGCGAATGGGTTCTTCACCATCCCGCCATGCGACGGTTTCGCTCATGGTTGCCATAACAATAACCGCATTGCCTGGTACATCGGCGATACGTGGAAAATGCGACACAACCTGACCGTAAACTTTGGTACCCGCTGGGAGCACGACACCGGTTACTTCAACAACGAGGCGGGCATCACCCGTCCTTCGTGGCTCAACTATTTCCTGCCGGGCGCGGCCAACCACCCGAACATGGGTTACAACAAGTTCGGGCCGCAGGTGGGCTTTGCCTGGGATCCGAAGGGCGATGGCAAGACCGTGATCCGCGGCGGCGGATACATGGCCTATGAAATGAACATCTACAACAACCTGATCTTCGATCAGTTCAACCTCATCCCGCCGGGTATTGGTCCTGACGCTTACGACAATACCTACTGGGGAAATCCCGACGGTACTCCGATCACGCCGGCGCAAGCGGGCATCAGTATCGGGTCTCTTCCTCCGTCGTGTCAGACTGCAGCGGCAATCGGCGACATGAACGCCGGCGTTTACAACTGTATGACCGAAATCGGCGCTGAAAACGCGGTCGCATCGGTCATCGGTCCGATCGGCGCTTTGCAACAAGCGCTGCTGAAATCGTACTCCAGCTACCAGTTCAGTCCGAGTGGCATCCCGCTCGTACAGAGCTCCCACCACAACGTCTACGGCTTCCTGTTTGGCGGCGATAAGTACCGCATTCCGTATTCGTTGCAGTGGAACATCGGTTTCCAGCGGGAGATTAAGCCGGGCATGGTCCTGACGGCTGATCTGTTGATAAACCATGGCGTCCACGTGGGCGGCATCGGCCAGGATATGGAGTGCCAGTACTGCGCCAATACGCTCAACGTCGCGAATGCAACTAAGGCCATGCAAGCGGTGCTCGGAACGACCGATACCCCGGGTACGGCGGCATGGACGACCGACGTCAACAACTGGATTGCAACGCATCCCGGCAAGACCATCAGTTCGTTCGGGTTGGCAGGGACCTCGATCTTCCAAGGTCGTACGCCGGATCCGACCGCATCCGATCCTGTGATCCAGAACACCAACTTCACCAGCATGGGAATGGTTTCCAGTGGTGGCTACAGCCTGTACAAAGGTCTTCAGGTCACATTGAAGGGCCGCATTCCCGCGGAGGGCTATTTCCATGGGCTGGTGAAGAACGGTTCCTACCAGGTGTCGTACGCCCGTGGCAGCAGCCAGGCCACCAATGGCGCCTACCGGACCGAGTTCCTCAACAGCGCGCGTGACAAACACGACCCAGTGGATTCGTCCTACTGGGGCTATGTGCCGGAAGATCACAAGCACATGCTGAGTATCGGCATGACCACCGGCATCATCGGTGGATTCCGGCTGAGCCCGTTCGTGCGTTTCTACACGCCGAGCGCGGGCACGCTGGCCATTCCTCAAACCCTGTTGACCGGCCAGAACTCGATGTTCAGCATCGACGAAACCGGCAGCGGATACACGGGCACGAACCCATTGCCGGGAACGCACTACGGATCCCTGGGTCGTGACCTGAACAGTTGGGGCGCCGTCAACGCCGCGATCGCCAACTTTAACGGAGCATACGCGGGCACACCCACACCGGCCGGCCAGGCGCTGGTCAAGGCCGGATTGGTCACGACGGCGCAGTTGGCCGCCCTGAACGCGGTGTATCCGAAGATCTCCCCCGTGCCGCTGAGTAATCCATGGCCCTATCAGAACTTCTTCAACATGGACCTCGGCATCACGCGGCCCATCAGCTTGGCGAAGATTCGGGAAGGCTTCAACGTTGAACCCTGGATCCAGTTCTTCAACGTGTTCAACTACAACTCCCTGGGCTCCTACGGCGGATCTACCAATAGCGCCGTCAGCGGCCTGAACCCGAATCAATTCGGTTCGCTCAACTACAACTATCAGGCGAGCGATTACGCAGCACTCGGTCCCCTTTCACTTCAGCGCGGTCGGCAGAACTCGACCCGCCTCTTCCAGATCGGCGTGCGCGTCAACTTCTAACGCGTTCTCCGCAAAACTTCGGGCGAGAGCTTCGGCTCTCGCCCGCTTTATTTTGGCGCCAAGTATGCGGCGTCGCGGCCCTCACATTGGCTTCTCTGTCGCCTCTCATATCGCCATACTGATATGGTAAAATCATACATATGAAAAAGACGCTGCATATCGATGAAAATCTTCTCCGGAAAGCAAGAGTCGACTCCTGCGCGAAGACCGACACAGAGGCGGTGCGACTCGGATTGGAGTCGCTTGTTCGTCAGGCGGCCTATCAACGGCTCCGCGCCCTTCGAGGATCGGAGCCAGGTGCTCGGGACGTCCCGCGGCGACGCGAGCCTGCATCGTCAGGTAAGGACTCGGTTGCGTGAACGTTCTCGTCGACACCTCTGTGTGGATACGGGCTCTCTCAAACCGAGCTCCATATGCCGGCGACTTGGACGAACTGCTGGAACGCAACGAGGCGAGCGGTCATGACCTTGTCTACGGAGAACTCCTCATGGGCGACAAGGGTGGCAGGACGCGTCTGTTGGCAGACTACGAACTGATGCACCAGGCGCCGGTCGTCGCGCACCCCGAATTGGTTGAGTTTGTCCGCGTCCGGCGATTGCACGGGAGGGGGATTGGCTGGATCGACGCGCACCTGCTGGCGTCCGCGCTGGTCGGAGGCTTGAAACTGTGGACTGCCGATCCACGCCTTGCCGCGCTCGCGGAGGAACTTAGAATCGCTTATGTCTGATTGGATCGCGCGGCGATTCTGATGTTCCTTGCAACCATTTGTCTTAGGGAGCGCCTGATCAGAAAGTGTGGTTTCAATGGGACGGCCTTCAGGAGTGTAGTTTTGAAGGGGACGGCCTTCAGGCCGTCCGTAAGTACCGTCAGGTCACCGCGGCTTTAGCCGCTGAGGGACGCTCCGCAGACTAGATCAGGACTTTCCTAGCTGTTCACCGGCTCCCGCTCCATCACCTTCTTAAACGCTTTGAAGAACACCTGGTTCTGCTCAGGCGTTCCGATCGTCACGCGAATCGCCGTCGGCGCGCCCCACGACCCGGTCAGCGGACGGATGATGACTCCTTCGTTCTGCAGCCGCTTGCTCACGGCGGAAGCGTCCTCGCCCAGTTCGATGTACAGGAAATTCGCCCACGTGGGCGCGACCTTGATCCCCAGTTCTCGGATGTGTTCGATCAGCCATTGCGCGCTGCTTGCGTTGTTTTCCTGCGTGCGGCGGATGTGCCCGGCATCGCTCAAGGCGGCGATGGCGGCAGCTTCGGCGACCCCGGAGACGGTGAACACGGTCTTCATCCGCGTGAAGTACTGCATCAACCCTGCAGGCGCAACACCGTAACCGATCCGTAATCCGGCCAAGCCCTGCGCCTTCGAGAAGGTCCGCAGTACGACGACGTTCCGCCCTTCGCGAACGTATTCCATCGAACGCGTGTAGCGCATCCCGCGCTCGGCGGCGAAATACTCGGCGAATTCCGCATAGGCTTCGTCGAGCACCACGCAGACATTCTGCGGCACCCGGTCCAGGAAGCGGTCCATCTCGGCCACATCGATCAGCGTGCCCGTCGGATTGTTTGGATTGGCGATAAAGATGGCGCGTGTTTCCGGCGTGACCGCTGCCAGGATCGCATCCAGATCGAAGCTGTTGTCGCGCATCGGCACGGTTACAAATTCCGCGCCCGTGGAGCGGACCGCGATCGGATAAACGATGAACGAGCGCTCGCTGGTAATGGCGTTCAATCCCGGGGCAAGGAGCGTGCGCGCGATGATGTTCAGCATTGAACTGGAGCCGCACGTGATCAGCAATTCTTCGGGCTTCACTCCGTTACGCGCGGCCAGCAGACGTCGCAGTTCGGTATTGTCGGCGTCGGGATAGAAATTCGATTCCGCGGCGGCATCGCGCAGGGCGGCCAGCGCGGCCGGCGAGGGGCCGAATGGATTCTCGTTCGAGGCCATCTTGATGCATCGCACGCCGCTCTCCTGTTCCGCCTGTTTCACGGGCTTGCCGGGCACGTACGGCCCCAGCCTACGCACAAATGGCGGCACAACCTCATCGAATCGGCTCATCCGATCTCCATTCTCCCACCCCAAAAACCAGTCGCCAGTCGTCAGTCACCAGGCCGTGGCACTCAGTACATCGGTATGTCAGTAGTTCAGTATGTCAGTAATTCAATCTTTCGGTACTCCAGTTCGCGCATGGTGGATGTCAGTACTGAGATACTCAGATACCGACTACTGAAATACTGACGTACTGACATACTCAAATACTGATACACCGCCTCACTTCGACTTACCCCGCCTGGAACCCACTGCAGCCCTCAGCCGCTCCACCTCTTTGGCCGTCAACTCGCGGTACTTGCCCGGTTCGACATCGAGCACCAGCGGACCATATTTGATCCGGCGGATCTTCTCGACGTGGTGCCCAACCTGCTCGAACATCCGGCGGATTTGCCGGTTCCGTCCCTCGATCAGCGTGATCTCGTACCACGGATTCTCCGCTTCGCGGAAGACCCTGATCTGTGCCGGCGCCGTCTTCACCGGCTTTTGCGCTCGTCTTGGTTGCCCCATCCTTTTCTCACCCGGTTTTGGCGGGAGAGGATGGGACTTTTTCACCGGCGGCAGCACCACTCCGCGCCGCAAGCGTTCGATGTCTTCCGCCTTTGGCTGGCCGCTTACCTTAACCAGGTACGTCTTCGGCACGTGCGAAGATGCATGCGTCAGCCGTTCCACCAGCGCGCCGTCGTTGGTCATCAACAGCAGACCTTCACTGTTGTAATCCAGGCGGCCAACCGGGTAAACCCGCGCTTTCTTCGTGCGTACCAACTCCATTATCGTCGGACGGCGCTCCGGGTCGGTGACGGTGGTCACGTATCCTTTGGGCTTATTAACCATCAGGTACACATGGCGCTGCGCCCCGTGAAGCAGTTTCCCGTCGACGCGGATGTGATCGCGCTCAGGGTCGGCCTTGCTGCCCAGCTCGCTGACGATCTGCCCGTTGACCGAGACGCGACCCTGCTCGATCATTTCCTCGGCGTGGCGGCGCGAGGTGATTCCGGCTGCGGCGATGATTTTTTGCAAACGCTCGGTAGGCATAAGTAGTTAGAAGCGAAACTGGGTAGTGTAGAGGGGCAAGGGACATGGGACAAGGGGCGAGGCGAGAGGAACAAGATTAGCCACCGACTAGCACCGACCACCGTGTCCCTTGCCCCGTGCCCCTTGTCCATTCTTTACGCCGTTCCGCCCTGCCCGTTCGCGATCTTCTCCAGTTCCTCGCGGATATTTGCGATTTCCTCCGTGTCCTTGTCATCGAAAAAGTCGCGCAGGTGGGTACGGCGTTCCGGACGCGCCATGATCGCGCTGGTCACGCGCTCGCGGATGGCGTCAGTCGCGTTATCGCCTCCGACTGTGACCGCGAGCATGCTGATGAAGTGGTTGTCGCGGAGGCGCTCGACCTCGTGAGGGTCGATCTCCGGGTCCTTCTCCGCAAGTTCCGCCTCGAAGGCGATGGTGGCGGCTACCGCGGTACCAATCTGTTCGTACGTGGGCTTCGGAAGGCGCATTGATTCGCTAGGATGCTATCTATTTGCGGCGTGCCAACCAAGTGTCCTCGGTGAGTCGCGGATGGCGGGAATTGGCCGATGCGGGCGCGGCCCGGAACTGCGCTACGATTTCTGTTCTGCTTCGGCCTGCGGGAATTCCGATGCGGCTTCGGACGACTGAGAACTTTCCTGTCCGGGGGTGAGCGACGGCTCCGATTCAACATTGCCACCCTCGCCTTCCACCGCCGCCGGCGCACTGCTCTCGCCGTCAGGCCCTTCGTGCGAACCTTCGTGCCCTTCGTGTGAAACGGCTTGATTGGCTTCGAACAGCTCCGTCTGCCCGTCGCTGCCGAGTTTCTCGAATTCTTCCAAACTGGGCAGTTCGGTGACGTCCTTCAATCCGAATCGCAGTAGGAAATCCTTGCTGGTTTTGTACATGATCGGCCGCCCGATCACCTGTTTCCGCCCGGCGGTGGTGATGAGCTTGCGATCGAGCAAGGTGGCCAGCACGCCGCTGGAATCCACGCCGCGGATTTCGGATATCTCCGGCGCCGTCACCGGCTGCTTGTAGGCGATGACCGCCAGCGTCTCCAGCGCCGGCAACGAGAGCTTCACCGGCGGCTTCAGGCTTTTGACGAAATGGCGGACGGCATCGTGATGCTCGGGCTTCGTCGCCATGCGCCAGCCGCCCGCGACCTGCCGGATTTCCATGCCGCGCTGCACATCGTCGTATTCGGCGGCGAGTTCCTCGACAGCGATTCTCAGCCGCTTCTTCACCTCGGCGTCGAGCGCCTTCGGTTCGAGGCCTTCCTCGAAACCGCCCTCAGCGAGTACGGAGTCTTTCAGCACGAGGGCCATCTGGTCGATCGTGACCGGCTCCTCGGCGGCGTATATGATTGCTTCGATTTCTGCTTTTATGGCCATTCGCGAATACCGAAGTAATAAGT
>JBOGLI010000305.1:0-7872 GCA_050746165.1 Terriglobales bacterium
GTTACTGTGGGCGCGCTGTACCGTGGCGCGCGACAGGGCGGCGATTACTACGACTACATCACGACCGGCCCGCGCATGCTCCTGTTGCTGCTCGACATCGCGGGCCGTCGGGACGAGGCCTTCGCCATCGCCGCCGAGGTGCAGCAGAGCTTCCGCGCCGCTGCTGACCTTTTTGCCTTCGACGACGTCAATGAGCCGGTCGCACTGGCACAACTCCACCTGGAAGTGAATCGGGCGATCCTGGCCGCGGCTGGCGGAGTGCGCTGTGCCCCGGGAATCCTGGCATCCTTCAACGAAATCGCTGGAACGCTGTGGTACATGAATGCGGGACACACGCCGCCATTGGTGAAGGACGCGAACGGCGCGCGTGTGTTGCCGAATAGCGGCGTACCCCTCGGGCTGTTTTCGCACGCGACGCAGGATGCCAGTATCTGCGTGATGGAGCCGGGATCGGCGCTGGTGATGGTCTCGCGCGGCTTGGTGGAGGCGCGCGCGGGCGGCGTGGAGTACGGCATCGAACGTGTGTGCGAGTCGCTGGCGGCCGCTCCGCTGGGAGACGGGCAACAGTTGTGCGCCGCGGTCCACGATTCGGTGCGAAGCTTCATTGAGAGCCGTCCGAAACATCGCCTGCTGCCGCGCTCGCAGCGGACCGTCGGCGAGGAAGATCCGTTCAGCGCCAACGACGCGACGGCCGTGGCGCTGGTCAGGCATGTAGTGGCCGGAGCATCGGCGGGATAGAGCGCGTTCTGATCCGGGGATGAAGCCCCTTGTATGGGCGTCGTTTTCACCGGCCTGAAGGCCGGTGCTTCCACCGGTACACCAACCCGGTGCTTCCACCGGTGTAGCGTGATCGCATTCCAGCCGACCACGACGCCTCAGTTGCATCCCCTACAACGGCGATTATTTGCAACTACATCGTGCCGGATGGGTTTCTTAACCCTTAGGAAAGGGCGGAAGTGTGCCCGATCCCGTGAGACAATAGTGAGAACTCTGCTGGCACAGCCCGGAGCGCGCGCGGCCCTGTTCGAGGGGCGTTTTCCTCCGTTTGCCGGCACATAGCCCGCGTCCGGTTTCTGAATGGCAATTACTGACATGCCGACTGTCCGGGAGGACGAGATCGAGTTCGATCTCGACTCACCGGATCTGCCATTTCACCTGCTGAAGCTGCAGGATGACCTGGCGCGCTCGCGGATGCGGGAAGCCTTCTGGATCTCGCTCATCTTCCACATGATCGTGGTGTTCTTGCTGCTGACGTCTCCCAAGTGGATGCCGTCGTGGCACAGCGGGACGGTGATCGTCGCCAATCCGGCCGACCTGATGAAGGACAAGGACGCGACGTTCCTGGAGATGCCGCCGGACATGGTCAAGCCAAAGGTCCGGCCGCAGACGAACATCATCTCCGATAAGGACCGGATCGCCATGGCGCGGCATCCGGACAACAGCAAGCAAATCCCAATCCCGCGTGACGTGATGCCGCCGGGACCGCCGCAGCGTCCGGGACCACGCGACGCGCAACCGGCGCCGCAAGTGGCGCAGGCGAATCCAGCGCCGCAGAACCAGCAACAGGGCGGGCAGCAACAGCGGCCCGATAACAACATGGTGGCGAAACTGGAGCCACCTCCGAGCGCGTCGCCGCGGCCGATTTTTGGCGGTGGCGTGATGTCGCCGGGTTCGGCGATTGCGCAGGCGGCACGCGCGGCCAGCCAATCGCGGGGGGGGGGAGGAGCCGGGGGCGACTGGGGGTTGGGAGAAGGCACGGAACATGGCGCGGTTGGTCCGGCCGACATTCTCAGCGACACCATGGGCGTGGATTTCGGGCCCTACCTGCAGCGCGTCATCCACACGGTCAAGTTGAACTGGTACACGCTGATTCCGGAGGCGGCGCGCGCGCCTCTGCTGAAGCGCGGCAAGGTTTCCATCGAGTTCGCGATTTTGAAAGACGGGTCGGTGGCGGGGTTACGCATCGTCGGACCCTCCGGCGACATTTCGCTCGATCGCGCGGCCTACGGCGGCATTACCGCGTCGAATCCGTTCCAGCCGCTTCCTACCGAATTTAAGGGCCAGTATCTTGCCCTGCGCTTCCACTTCTACTACAACCCCGCGAAGGGCGAGATGGAGTAACGCTGGTTGGCCCAAACCATTTTTCAAATTTCATTTTTGATTGTTCAATCCGACGACAACGGGATGCCGTGGCGATATCGCGATGCTGCCCCTCCTTCGCAATGAAAAATGAACAATGAGAATTGAAAAATCGAGTCAAAAGGCCTTTCGCGAATCAATGAGTATCGTCACCGGCCCGTCGTTCACCAATTCCACCAGCATCATGGCCTGGAACTTGCCGGTTTCGCAGCGCAAGCCGGCGCTCGTATGCGTCCAACGAAATAGTCATAAAGACGCTGCGCCTGCTCGGGACGCGCGGCCGCGTCGAACGAGGGGCGCTTGCCGCGCCGCACATCGCCGAACAGCGTGAACTGCGAGACGGCGAGGATCGCGCCACCCGCGTCGGCAACTGAGCGGTTCATCTTGCCGTCGGCATCTTCGAAGACGCGCAGGCCGGCGATTTTGTCGGCGAGGTAATCGGCGTCGGATTCCTGATCGTCAGCGGCGACCCCGAGCAACACCAGCAGGCCGGTGTCGATGGCACCGATGATTGCGCCATCGACGGTCACGCTGGCGCGGGTTACGCGTTGGACGACGGCACGCATGGGGGCATTTGTAATTGGAAATTTGTAATTTGCAAAGTGGGCGGCGCATGATGGTTCGGCGGCACCGCGGTTTGCACACTTTGCGAATTACAAATTACCAATCACAAATTACGCTGCCGCGACTGTCGGCGCGTGCCGGGGTTTGGAACTGGCGGGCGAGCGGGCTGGTGAGATAAGGGAAACACCCGTCAGCCGTTTGGGAGCGGAGCAGCCGCCCTGTATAATCAGCGTTTCCGCATTTTCATTGCCGAGGTCGGATTATTTTTAGTCTTGCGGATCTTTTCCCGGCCGCGCGCCGGGCGCTGTTCTGCCCGCGCAAGTCGAGCCGGTTCCGGTATTGGCCCGCCATCGTCGCCGTTGGCTTGCTCCTGGTGTCTTCCTTCGCCTGGGCGCAACAGAACAATCTCGTCTCTGAGATCATCGTCCACGGCAACCGCCGCATTCCCGCCGATACCATCCGAGCCCGCATGTTCACCAAGGCGGGCGACATGTACGACCAGGCCACGATCGAGCGCGACTTCAATTCGCTGTGGAATACCGGCTACTTCGAGGACATCCGCTTCGAGCGCGAGGCCACGCCCAAGGGCTGGATCATCCACGTGTACGTCACGGAGAAGCCGACCATCCGTTCCATCACCTACGTCGGATTGAATTCGGTTTCGCAATCCGATGTGCTCGACCGCTTCAAGGAACGCAAGGTCTCGCTGAGCGTGGAAAGCCAGTACGACCCGACCAAGGTGAAGCGCGCCGAAGTTGTTCTCAAGGAACTTCTGGCCGAGCACGGGCACCAATTTGCCACCATCCGGACCGAGGTCCATCCGCTGCCCCCGGCGGCGGTGACAGTGACGTTCGTGGTCAAGGAAGGGCCGAAGGTCAAAGTCGGTAAGATCACATTCGAAAATAATAAGAATGTGAAGTCGCGCATCCTGCGCTACTCGATGCGCCACTCGCGCCCGATCGGCATCCCGCACTCGATCTTCCTGGAGAACCTGTTCGCGCGCACCTTCGACGCTACCAAGCTCAGCGAAGACATGGAAATGGTCCGCGATGCCTACCAGCAGCGCGGCTACTTCAAGGCGACCGTGGATGACCCCAAGACGAAGATCCGCGACGTGGGCCACACCGGGTTCCACATTCCGTTGATCCAGAAGGGCGCGGGCAAAGTGGTGGACATCACCGTTCCGGTGAGCGAGGGCGACCGCTACCGGCTGAAGGAGATCACCTTCAGCGGCAACAAGACGCTCAGCAACAACGCCGCCCTGCGCCGGCTCTTTCCCATCAAGGACGGCGACTGGTTCGATATCGAAGCGGCGCGCAAGGGCATCAAGTCGCTGAAAGATGCGTACGGACAGTACGGGTTCATCAATTTCACGCCGATTCCGGACTTCTCATTCGACGAGGACAAGCACCTCATCACGATGAAGGTCGATATCGACGAGGGCAAGCAATACTACGTCCGGCGCATCGAGTTCAAAGGCAACACGACGACGCGCGACAAGGTAATCCGCCGCGAACTGGCGCTCGACGAAGGCAGTCTCTACAACTCCAAGGCTTGGGAGATCAGCATCCTCCGCCTGAATCAGTTGCAGTACTTTGAGGCGCTGAAACCGGACGAGGACACGGAGATCCGGCAAGACAACCAGAACGCCACCGTCGATCTGACGCTGAAGGTGAAGGAAAAGGGCAAGAACAGCATCGGCCTGAGCGGCGGCGTGAGCGGATTGGCCGGCTCGTTCATCGGCCTGACCTACGAGACCAACAACTTCCTCGGGCTCGGCGAAACGCTGACGGTGCAGGCGAGTGTCGGCAGCCAGCAGCGTAATTACATGTTCGGCTTCACCGAGCCGTACATGTTCGATCGCCCGCTGAACTTCGGCTTCACCGTGTTCAGCCAGAGGTTCAATTACAACCAGGCCAAGCAATACCAGATCGCCACCGGCCAGCAGTTGAACCTGCCGGAGAGCGTGCTGCAGTCGTTGCAGAACTTCTCGCAGTCGCAGACCGGGTTCACCGTCGCGGGCAGTTATCCGCTGAAGAACTTCCGCCGCGTCGGGCTGACGTATTCGTTTGCGGTTTCATCGTTATCGGTGTTCAGCACAGTCTCGGCGTTGTATTTCCAGGAGCTGAATTTCCGCAACATCTCCGGGCCGAATTCGCTGACGGGCGTGGTCACGAGCAAGCTGGTCCCCAGCTTCACGATGAACACCATCAACAACCCGCAGCACCCGACGCAGGGCCGCAGCATCTTCCTGGGCGGGGACATCGCGGGACTGGGCGGCAACGTCAGCTTCGTGCGCCCGGTGCTGGACTTCAAGCAGTGGTTCCCAATGAAGGGCCTGCACTTCAACCGCGAAGGACACCAGGCGCTGGGAGTTCACTTCTCCGGATCGTTCATCAGCGGGTACGGCGGCCGCGTCGCGCCCCCATTCGAGCGGTTCTTCATGGGCGGCGATACCGACCTGCGCGGTTTCGATATCCGCTCGCTTTCGCCGGTGGGCTTCTTCGTGCAGCGCATCGATTTCCCACTGACCAATCCCGACGGGATTCCCGTTTACAAGGACAATAACCCGCGCGAAGGCCAGGCGACGGTGCCCTTGCCGGTTTACAGCATCATCTTCCCGGGCGGGGATACGGAGGCGTATACCAACGTCGAGTACCACATTCCGATCGTCGGGCCGGTGACGCTGGCGCCGTTCATGGATTTTGGTGTCAACGGAATCGTGCGCAAGGGCCAGTTGCAGGTCAATGCCGATCAGCTCAACATCCTGAACACAAGCGCTTTCGGGTGTCCCGCGCTGAGCGACTTCAACCAGTGCGGCGGCGGCACGATGATGAATTTCAACAAGAACGTAAAGATCGTCGGCGCCTCGAACTGGCAGCCGCGCATGTCGACGGGCTTGGAGTTGCAGGTGATCCTGCCGGTGGTGAACGCGCCGTTCCGGATTTATTACGCATACAATCCGCTGCGGCTCGACACCTTCACCAACACGCCGAACCTGATCACGCGCGACATGTTCCCGGCGGGTGACATTGGGAATTACAGCTATAAGCAGGCACAAGCCTCGTATAACTATGGCTGGAACCTGAAGGAGCCGAAGAAGACGTTCCGGTTCACGGTGGCCACAACGTTCTAGTTTTCCAATGCACCTGCTATAATGTAAACTCCGCAACCCTGAAACACCGGCCTGGCGAAGTCCCGCTCAGGAGTTTCTCGGAAGTATTCGGAAAACCAAGGAGTCGAACAACCACCCATGAAACGCAAGCTCATCAGCTTTGTTCTGCCCGTGGCGCTGCTCGCAGCAGGCGCTTTCGCGCAGACTGGCGCCGCTGCCGCGCCCAATAACGCCGCTACCGGCAGCAAAATCGGGATCATTAACATTCAGGAAGCCATCGTCAAGACCAACGAAGGCCAGCGAGATTTCGGCGCCTTGCAGAAGAAGTTCGAGCCCAAGCAGAGCGAGCTCAACAATCTGAACAAGGAAATCCAGACCCTGCAGGACCAGCTCAAAGCCCAGGGCGACAAGCTCAACGAAGAAGCCCGCACGACCCTGGTCAACAACATTTCGGTGAAGCAGAAGTCGCTGCAGCGCGAGGCGGAAGACGCCCAGCAGGATTTCCAGGCGCAGCAAGGTGAGATTGCGAACCGCATCGGCGGCAAGCTGATGGAAGTGCTCGACAAATTCGCCAAGCAGAACGGCTATGCCGTGGTGATCGATGCTTCCTCGCAGCAGAGCCCGGTGCTGTGGGCCGCCAACGGCAACATCATCACCGACGAGATCATCGCCGCCTATAACCAGCAGTCGGGCGTTGCGGCTCCGCTTCCGGCGACGCCGGCTCCTGCGACGGGCGCCACCAGCAGGCCCGCTGCGCCGCGGCCAGCAAGCACGGCTCCCAAGAGCACTCCGCCGAAGCACTAGGCAAATCGGCTCCCATTCACAAAGGCCGCTTCGGCGGCCTTTTTTCATTGCGCGGTTAACGGGGGAGTGAACCTTACGTCAATACGCGCCGGTGTGAATGCGGCGTGAATCAGCGCCTGGAGAGGGTTTCGGGAGATATCCGCAGACCTGTGGAAAAGCTTGTGCATAACGCCGCAGGGGAATTCAAAAAGGCACTTGTCGCAGCTACTTACACGGATTGCCTACATCCTGCGACAATTCGCAACTCAATGGCTTTTCAGCTTGTTACCGATGCCAGGAGGAGTCCTGCGCAGATTATTATTAGGCTCGCACCGGGCTTGTCTACCTTTCGGTAATTTTGCACATTCCGTACTCTGAAAGGTTGACCGATCGCTTATCGCAACCGGCGTTACTTCCGTAACCCAAGTGGCCCGAAAACGCCCGCCAGTATGTAAAAAACGGCAGCCGGCGAGGTTCTGCACGGCGCGCCGAACGCTGTCGCGAAACGCAGCAATATTACTAATTAGTTATCGGTGCAGGTGGCCTGAAAAGGAGGTATGCGCTCAGTCCTCACCCACTCGCAGCACGGCAAGAAAGGCTTCCTGCGGGATATCGACGCGGCCGATGCGCTTCATGCGCTTCTTGCCCTCTTTTTGTTTCTCGAGCAGTTTGCGCTTGCGGGTGATGTCGCCCCCATAGCATTTGGCGAGAACATTCTTGCGGATGGCAGGGACCGTTTCGCGGGAGATGATCTTCGCCCCGATCGCCGCCTGGATCGCCACCTCGAACATCTGCCGGGGGATCAATTGGCGCATCTTCGAAACCAGGGCGCGCCCGCGGTCGTAGGCGAACTCCTTGTGCACGATGATGGAAAGCGCATCCACCGGGTCGCCCGAGACCAGCACGTCGAGCTTCTGCATCGGCGATTCCCAGTAGCCTGAGAAGTGGTAGTCGAGCGAGGCGTAACCGCGCGAGACGCTTTTCAGCTTGTCGTAAAAATCGAGCACGATCTCGTTCAGCGGCAGCTCGTACGTGAGCATCACGCGGTTGGCGCTGACGTACTCGAAACTCTTTTGCCGGCCGCGTTTATCCTCCACCAGCTTCAGGATGCCGCCAACGAACTCCTCCTGCGTGAGGATCATGGCCATGATCACAGGCTCTTCGATCTTGGCGATCTCGCCCTGGGGCGGCCACTTCGAAGGATTATCGACTTCCTGCACGGTCCCGTCGGTGAGCGTGATTCTGTAGCGGACGCTGGGCGCGGTGGTAAT
>JBOGLI010000306.1:0-1453 GCA_050746165.1 Terriglobales bacterium
AGCCTTGGTCATAAGCGATCCAAGTTTACTCAGAGGCTTGGAGCCGACACGGTTATCTAATCAGCCCGCCGTCCACATCGATTCGATCTCAAAGACCCCGCGCGTTCCGTCGGCACTATGGCGGAAGCTGCTGCATGGCCTGGCCTCGGGCGATCAACAAAGCCGTCGGAACTTTCGCGGGACGTGAAGAGAAAAACCCCGGGTAAGCCAAAACCAGGCTTACCCGTGGCACCCTTTTGTTTGGACTCTATTTCGATACCGCGGCGAACAATGGCGACGAGAGCAACGATTGGAACTGCTTGTCGTCGGTCTTGAAGAGCAGCGTGAGGTTCGAGCTGGAGTTATCGACGGTGACGCTGTCGAGCGCCAATTTTTCCGAACCCGTCGCGCCCATCTTGCGGAAGAGCACGCCCGCCTTGAGCAGCGAGGCCAGGGTGGCGGCGGTCATGGAGTCGGAGGTGACGACGTTGAGGTTGAACTTAACGCCGTTGTTAAAGTCCATGGTGTAGCGCGAGGCGACCAGGCGCTTCTTGATGACGTCATAATCGGCCAGCTTGGCGGCGTCGCCGAGGGTGGACTGCAGCATGTTCTCGGTGCCGCTCTGGTCGAGCACGCTCCACACGGCGCCGTCCTGCACGGAACCGATCTGGTCGGTGATGGTGGAGTTGCTGGCCAGCGACTGGGCTTCGCCGTCGCGCGCGTCGAGCGCGGCCTTGACCGCGTCTTTCTGGCCGAAGAGCAGGGTGAAGTCGTCGAGGAAGACCATCGACTGGCCGCCCGACATCGGGTAGATGTCCGACAGGCGGTACTTCTCGGCCTTCGCCTTGCTCTTCTTCAGCTTCGCCAGCACGGCCTTGGTGGAGAACTGGCCCTGCGCGATGCCGATGATGTGCAGCTTCTTATTGGCGCGGAAGGAGGTGAAGCTGAGCTGGTCCACGTCCTTATCGGGATAGATGCCGGTGGATCGCAGCGACTCCTCGAATTCCTTGATGTTGTCGGGCAGCACGCGCGCCTTGAGCGCCAGCGCCGTGGGCGAGTCCTTGAGGGCGCGGTAATCGACGCAGATGATCTGCTGGACGTCGAAGGGAATCGCGGCGCGCGCCGAGGTGGCAAGCGGGACGCAGAACGACGGCAACGTTACCGCCAACACAAGCACGAGCACGAGTGCAAATCGCTTCATGGTTCCTCGGGGCCTCTTCGTATCCAGATGCCCGCAGCGGCAGCTCGGGTTGCGGAGGAACTCTGGATGGAGGCGACTCTGCTGCTCATTGTAACGCGGTTTTGGCCGGGAAGTTACGGGGAAGCAAGCGCATTGGCGGGCAATGACTTAGGGCGCCGTATTGCGTATGGCGTATTTCGTATGGCGGGTCTCCGTGTTCGGTGTTTCGTGTTCGGTGTTCCGTGTTTGGTGTTCCGTGTTTCGTGTTCCGTGTTCACTGTTGCGGGCGCAAGC
>JBOGLI010000307.1:0-7434 GCA_050746165.1 Terriglobales bacterium
CACGACATTGTCGTCTTCCTGTCGCCGGCGGAACCCGGGCTGTACGTGGTGAAGAGGATCGTGGGCATTCCGGGTGACCGCATCCACTTGCAGGACGGAGTGCTGTACGTCAACGACGTCCGGCAGGACGAGCCGTACGTGCTGCACAACGGGAGCTACAACCCTTACCGCGATAATTTCCCCAACGTGTCCGCGGTCGATGATCCGAACATCACGCCGGAATGGCACCTGACTTTGCGCAACTACGTACAGGGCAACGATCTGGTGGTACCGCCGAACAGCTACTTCGGCATGGGCGACAACCGTGACGTGAGCCTCGATAGCCGGTACTGGGGGTTTATCCCGCGGCAGAACGTTATCGGGCGGCCGATGTTTATTTACTGGTCGTTCGTAACGCCGCGCGACGAGTATCAGCACACCAGCATCAAGGACCGGGCCGACTTCATGCTCGACATCATCATCCACTTCTTC
Organism: Terriglobales bacterium; assembly: GCA_050746165.1. Taxonomy (GTDB): domain Bacteria; phylum Acidobacteriota; class Terriglobia; order Terriglobales; family Acidobacteriaceae; genus DAISJI01. The sequence continues at coordinate 472 of JBOGLI010000307.1, forward strand.
TCCCAGACGCGGTGGGGTCGCATGATGCACATGGTGCGCTGATGTCTTCCCCCGTGCAGAGCGCGCCGCCGGAGACCGAGCGCGCCCCGCGCCGCCGCCTGCGGTACATCGTTTTCGGCATCTTCCTGTTGATCCTGTTGGCCCTGATTGTTCCGCCCTCCATCAGCATGCGCCGTTTCCAACCGCGCATCGCAGGCGCGCTCAGCAAATCGTTAGGGCGACCGGTGAGTATCGGCGAAGTGAGCATGCGGCTTTTGCCCGCGCCGGCGCTGGTACTTAACCGCGTCGCCGTGGACGACGATCCGGCGTTCAGTCACGAGCCGATGCTGCGCTCCGATGAAGTCACGGCGTGGCTGCGGCTGTCGTCGTTGTGGCGCGGAAGGCTGGAAATCGCGCGGCTCACCTTCGACTCGCCGAGCCTCAACCTCGTCCGGCGGCCGGACGGACATTGGAACCTGGAATCGCTGCTGGAGCGCGCCCGGGAGACCCCAGTGGCGCCGACGGCGAAGCGCACCTCCGGCCCGCGCCTCCGCTTCCCCTACATCGAATCAGATTCGGGCCGCGTGAACCTGAAGCTGGGCATGGAAAAAACTGTCTTTTCGCTCACCGATGCGGATTTCGCGCTGTGGCTGGAGCGGGAAGACGAGTGGCACCTTCGGCTCACCGCACAGCCGATCCGTACCGACGCCAATCTGGGCGACACGGGGACGATCCAGTTGAGCGGCACAATCCGCCGCGGTGGTTCGTTGTCGGATACGCCGCTCGACCTCCACTTCGTGCTGGAACGCGGACAGTTGGGCCAGCTTTCGACGCTGGTTTACGGACGCGATCGCGGCTGGCGTGGCAGCATGAACGTTTCGGCGGAGTTGAAAGGTACGCCTTCGGATGTGGCGGTCCGCGCTTCCGCCACGGTCGACGATTTCGACCGCTACGATATTCCGGAGACGGAGAGCGTCCGCCTGCGCACCAGTTGCACGGCCTCCTTTCATTCGACGACACAGCAATTGGACGATGTGCGCTGCACTTCGCCAGTCGGAAATGGAGTCGTCGAAGCGCGCGGCTGGATGAAAGGAATCGCGCCCATCCAGGCGTACTCGATGTCGGCGGTCGCGCGCGACGTTCCGGCGGCAGCGATTGCATCGCTGGTGCGGCACATGAAGAAGGACCTTCCCGAGGACGTCTCCGCATCGGGTGCGATGTCGGCACAGGTAACGGTAGCTCGGGACGGCGCGGCGGATCCGGAATGGACGGGTTCCGGTGTGCTCTCGCGGTTCTCGCTGAGCTCAGGCCGCATGGATGGAGCGCTTGGACTGGGCGACGTTCGCTTCGCACTTGCCCGCGAAGCGGACCGCGTTCCAAGGCGCAAGCACGCGGCCGAACCTCCTCGCGCGACGCTTTTAACGGTACAGCCCTTCGCCGTGAACCTCGGCGGCGATACCCCTGCGCAAGCGCAGGCGGATTTTTCGCGGACGGGATATCGCATCTCCGTTAAGGGAGACACGGGGCTAAAGCGCCTCCTCCAGGTTTCAGAGGCGCTGGGTGTGGCCACGCCGCGGTTCTCTCCGGACGGCGAAGCGAGCGTCGACCTCTCGATTGCGGGAGAGTGGGCGGGGTTCGCGCAGCCACTTGTGGTCGGCACCGCCAAGCTGAAGGGAACCGTGCCGGTAAACGGCGTTGGTACGCCCGTGCAAGTGACGACGGCGAACGTAAACCTGCAGCCGAGCGGGGTTTCCGTCGATCACCTGGTATTTGGATGGCCGAAGGCAGGCGTGATGCTGGATGGATCCATGCAGCTACCGCGGCACTGCACGACCATCGAGACTTGCCCGGTGAGCTTCCGGCTACATTCGGATGCGCTCAGCGTCGCGTCGCTCAACGCGCTGCTCAATCCGGAGGCGCAGAAGCGTCCCTGGTATGCATTCATAGAATCAAGCGCCGCCAAAAACCCGGTGCTGGCGCGGGTGGCCGCGTCCGGCACCATCAGCGTGGGACGTCTCGAAGCGGGGACGATCAGTTTTTCGAACCTGAGCGGCGATGCCGGATTATCACGTGGCCAGTTGTCGCTGACGAACATCACGGGTGAAGTTTGGGACGGCAAACTCGCCGCGAACCTGCGCGCGGATTTCAGCGCTTCCCCGGCGGCCTATGAAGCGAGTGGGAGGCTCGATGGGGCGGCAGTGGCGGCGATGTCGGGAAAGACCAGCCCCAGTTGGGGGAGCGGAAAGCTGAACGGTGATTTTGTACTTGGCGCAACCGGAATTTCCGCAGCGGCGCTGGAACAATCCGCGGGCGGAAAAATCGGCTTCGACTGGCGCAATGGGACAGCGGCGCTCTCGCTGGATGGTGGCAAAGCGCCGTTGCGCGTCCGCCAGTTCCGCGGCACGGCAACGCTGCACGACGGAAAACTTCAGTTCGCCGGCGGCAAAATGACAACCGAGAACGGCATCTATCAGGTGAGCGGCACGGCAGCGCTCGACCGGCATCTCGCGTTGACACTCTCCCGGGCCGATACACCGATGTACGAGATTACCGGCACGCTGGAGAAGCCGAAGGCGGCGCCCGCCTCGGCGGCACAGGCACGACTGAATCCATGAGGTTCACAGTTTTTATCGCGGCAGTATTTTTCGCCTCCGCGTTGTGCGCGCAGCAGGCGCAGCGCCCGCCCGCCAGCCAAACCGAGCGGATGTACCAATTCGCGGCGGAGAGCGCGCAACGCAAGTTTCAACACATCATTGCCAACAGCCGACGCAATCCGCCCGACCAGACGCCAACGGTTCTGTTAGAGCGAGAAATCAACGCGTACGTGAACGACAGCAAGTACATAAAACTGCCGACGGGCGTGCAGAGCGTTCGGTTCCATGGACGGCCGGGCGTAATTGATGCTGTCGCCCGGGTGGATTTCGACCAGATCACGGCGTCGCGTCGCGAATCGAATCCGCTGCTCATGCTCTTCAGCGGCGTACACGACGTGCATGTGGTCGCCAACGCGCAAGCGAGCGGCGGGCGCGGGCGGGTGGAGATTCAGAACGTTGATATCGACGGCGTCTCGGTGCCACGGATGGCGCTGGAGTTCTTCATCTCGCACTACCTCACGCCCAAGTATCCGGAAGTTGGCATGACCAGCACGTTTAATCTCGGATATCGCGTGGACACCGCGAGAATCGGGAATGGAACGATGATGATTACGCAGAAGTAGGGACGGGGGGCAAGGGACAAGGGGCAAGGGCCCGAGGGGCTAGGGGCTAGGGAACCCGACAAATCGTGAAGGTGGTTTTCCGTGTCCCGTGTCCCTTGACCCGTGCCCCTTGTCCCGCTTCGCTAATCCCCAGTCCGGACTCGTTATACTAACCCCCATGCCACGATACGAGTACCGCAACCTGGCACCGACCGCCGACGCCGAGCGGGCCTTCACCGAGTGGATCGCGCAACTGGATCGAGACTTCGAGAGTGCCGATCCCGATAAGCGTAGCGTCACGGTGCGCGACGCGCTCCACCAGATTTATCTCGGCCGTTCTTACGAGCCGTCGGACCCCTCGCGGCATGACCTGGCGACGCAGGCGCTGATTCATTCGTTCGACCCGCGCAACATCACGCTCGAGCCCGAATATTACGGCGACGTGGACGCGCGCAAGTACGCCGAGCACAAGCCGCTGATCTGGTTCTGGATGATGTACGACCGCTCGCCGCTGGCCATCAATCACTGGCTCGGCTTTCGCGTGCGGCACATGATCGCGCGCCACGTGCTCAAGCACGTCGGCAATAACGTCAAGATATTCCACGGCGTCGAGGTCTCGTACGGCTACAACCTGACCATCGAGGACAACTGCGTCATTCACAAGTACGTGCTGCTCGACGATCGCGGCGAGATCGTCATCCACGAGGGCAGCTCGATCTCCGATTACGCGAACGTCTATTCCCATGCGCACGACCTCAACGACGGCATGATTGTCACCAACCAGAAGACGGAAATCGGGCCCAACGCGCGCGTCACCTATCACGCTACCGTGCTCAGCGGTGCGACGGTCGGAGAGCACGGGATGGTCGGGTCGATGGCGGTGGTCCCCAAGCGGGTCGATCCGTATCACATCGTCGTGGGCATACCAGCGCACACGGTAAAGGTGAAGACGATCGCGCCGCCGGAAGTGCTGGCGAGGCAGAAGAAAGAATAGGAACGAGGGGCAAGGGACAAGGCTTTGGGCTTTGGGCTTTGGGCTTTGGGCTTTGGGCTTTTCATCCTTAACTTACCCTGCTTTTTCGTGCCCCTTGTCCCGTGTCCCTTGTCCCTCAGCCCCGTGATACCATCGAAATACCCGCATGGATCGTAGTCACGTCTACATCATTTACGAAATCATCGCGTTTTTATTTGCGATTTGCGTGCACGAGTCGGCGCACGCCCTGGTGGCAAACCTATGCGGCGATCCGACGGCGAAGATGTTAGGGCGCATCACGTTGAATCCGCTCAAGCACATTGATCCGATCGGCACGATCCTGGTGCCGGCGATCGGCATCTATTCGGGATTCGGGTTTGTCGGCTGGGCCAAGCCGACCCCGGTCGATCCACGCCATTTCCGTCACGAAGTTCGCGACGACATTCTTACCTCCGTAGCGGGGCCGGCCAGCAATTTCGTCATCGCGCTGATCGCTGCGATTGCCTACGAGGGCATCGCGGCCGTGGCGGGACGCAACGGAGTGTCCCCGGATTCAATCATCGTCCCCATTGCGATCCTGCTGCGCGTTTTTGTCGAAATCAATATCCTGTTGCTGGCTTTTAACCTGATTCCGGTGCCGCCGCTCGACGGGAGCCACGTGATCCGCCATCTGCTGTCGGAGCGGGCGCAGATGATCTACGACCGGGTGGGTTACATCGCGTTCTTCTTTCTGTTCTTTTTCGGAGGGGGCGTGATCGCGCTGTTTATGTCGCCGTTTGTGGCATTCTTTCGAGTCGTGTTTCCAGGAGTAATCTGATTCCACGCCATGGCTGAACGAACTATATCCACGCGAAAGCCGCGCGTCCTGAGCGGCATGCGCTCCACCGGCAAGCTGCACCTCGGCAACTTCGTGGGCGCGCTCGATAACTGGGTCAAGCTGCAGGACAGCTACGACTGCTTCTTCTTCGTCGCCGACTGGCATGCGCTGACCACCGATTACGCCGACACCTCGAAGATCAAGCAGAACTCGCTCGACGTGCTGCTCGACTGGCTGGCCGCCGGACTGGATCCTCAGCGCTGCACCATGTTCATCCAGTCCCATGTACCGGCGCACGCCGAGTTGCACCTGCTGCTCTCGATGATCACACCGCTGGGCTGGCTCGAACGCGTCCCGACGTACAAAGAGCAGAAGGAAAATATCAAGGAGAAGGACCTCGGGACGTACGGATTTCTCGGCTACCCGGTGCTGCAGTCCGCCGACATCCTGATTTACAAGGCCGACTACGTGCCGGTGGGCGAAGACCAGGTGCCGCACGTGGAACTCACGCGCGAGATCGCGCGGCGCTTCAATATGTTCTACGCCGGAAAGCGTGAATACATTTTCCCCGAGCCGCAGCCGCTGCTGACGCCAACACCGAAGCTGCCCGGCACCGACGGGCGGAAGATGTCGAAGTAGTACGGCAACACCGTCATGCTCACCGACCCGGAGCCGGTGGTCCGGCAGAAGCTGAAGACGATGGTGACCGATCCAGCGCGCGTGCGGCGGACCGATCCGGGGAATCCGGACGTCTGCCCGGTGGGCGACCTGCACCGCATCTTCAGCGACCCGCCGACGCTGGCGAAGGTGGACCAGGGCTGCCGCAGCGCGGGCATCGGATGCATCGAGTGCAAAGGCTGGGCCGCCGACGCGCTGGTCGCCGTGCTCAATCCCATGCAGGAGCGCCGGCGGAAGTACGAGAACAATCCCAAACTGGCGTGGGAAGTGATCGAAGCGGGGGGAACGAAGGCGCGTAAAATCTGCGAACAGACGATGAACGATGTGCGCGGCTCGATGAACCTGGGACGGAGCTACGAGGCGCCGATGAAGACGGTGAGCGCGGAATGATTTATCAATTTACATTTTTCATTTTTCAATGCTGACGTCGCACTGCAGGACTTGAAAAATGAAAATTGATAAATGAAAAATGGCAGATCAAATTCAATCCGGTCCCCATCGTCCCGACAAGGACACCGAGTTCCCTTTCTCGGTGTCGGTGGGAGAGGTGTACGACGGGCCGCTCGACCTGCTGCTTGACCTGATCCGAAAGCAGAACATCAACATCTACGACATCCCCATCGCGCAGATTACCGCGCAATACCTGACGTACGTGGAACGCATCAAGCAGCTCGACGTGAACGTCGCGGCCGAGTTCATCTTCATGGCGTCGGTGCTGATCCAGATCAAGTCGCGCATGCTGCTGCCGCGTGATCCGACGCTTTCCGCCGACCAGCAGGAAGACCCGCGCGCCGAACTGGTGAACCGGCTGCTGGAGCACGAACGCTTCCGTACCGCCGCGCAAATGCTGATGCAGAAGCAGCAGATCGAGGAAGCGGTCTGGAGCAATCCGGCGAGCAAGGAATTCAAGGGACAAGAAGGCACCGAGCCGGAGCTGGCGGCGGACGTCGTGGACCTGGTCAAGGTGTTTCAGCGGGTGCTGGAGCGCGCGCGAACGCGTCCGGTGATCGACGTCAACGAAGAGACGGTGACCGTTTCGCAGATGATGGCCTATTTCAAACGCGTGCTGGCGCTCGACGACCGGCCGGTCCGCCTGATGAACCTGCTGGGCACGGTACACTCGCGGCAGGCGCTGATCTGCGCATTCCTGGCGCTGCTGGAAATGGTACGGTTGCAGGCGGTGTTGCTGCGGCAGGAGCGGGTGTTTGGCGATATCGTGCTGAAGAAGAACGCGGAGTTTGAGAAAATCCTGGAGCAGCAGGCGGCAGTAAGGGACGACTGGAAATAACAGTAATAAGTAATGAGTAATAAGTAATAAGC
>JBOGLI010000308.1:0-1150 GCA_050746165.1 Terriglobales bacterium
ATACAACTGTGAGGATTGTACGGAAAACTCCGGTCGGTTCGGCAAGGTAATTCAGAGGCCAGCATATGACTACCCAAATCGCTACCACTGGGAAGTTCACGCCTATCACGATCTCGCGAAAAACCGGCCCAAACTGTTCAGCCAGAATGCTGCCCGTACGAAAGAGAACGAATGCGACGGTGGCGACGAGGGTTTGAATAATGCCTACAGCGGCGCCGAACGTGAGCCACCGCCGACTGTCACTTTCGACTGTAACGGTTCCCATGGTGAAATTAGACACCGACAGTAGCTTTTTTGGCAGTGACAGGCCGAATCCTGTTTCAACTCTCGATGAATGCGAAACAGCATTTCAGCGGCTGACTTGTTCTTGATCGGCGTTCATCCGCGTTCATCCGCGGCTGATTCTTCTTTCCTCCGTGCTTCCGTGCCTCCGTGGTGAGGCCCTTGCCCCAGCGACCGTTCCGCGCTCTCGCGCACCCGGTCCAGCGCCGCCTGCATCTCGGTATGGAACCGTTCGAGTTCTTCATGCGAAGCTTCTGAAGGCACCATCATCATGCGCGAGATGTGCAGCGCCACGCGCGAGAACGGTTTGGGAATCATCAGCCGGTCCCAGGAATTCAGCACCCAGGCGCGCTCGACGGCCAGATGGAACGCGACCAGCGGCGTCTGCGTATTGCGCGCCAGCAGCACCGGGCCGGGCTTGGCGACGTAGCGCGGACCCTTCGGGCCATCGATGGTGAATGCCGCGGTACGTCCGTCCTCGCAGATGGTGTGCATGCCGAGCAGGGCGCGGACGCCGCCGCGCGTGCTCGATCCGCGCACCGGCTCGAATCCGAACTTGGCGATGATGCGCGCGATGTACTCGCCATCGAAGCTGCTGCTGGTCATCACCCCGATTTTTTTGTCGCGGAAAAACCACGTTGCCGGCACGATGCAGCGATGCCAGAAGACCCACACCGCCGGCTGGATCCATCCACCGGGCGGTCCGCCCTCCTCAACCGTGACTTCGTAGCGCAGGGTCGGCCCGATCACGCGCACCAGCAGCCACGCGGCGGAGGTGATTGCCGCGAGGGAGATTCGCTGCTTGAGGGTGAAGCGTACGGACGATTCCATGTCGTGGGGCAATAGTAATAAGTAATGAGTAATAAGT
>JBOGLI010000309.1:0-4044 GCA_050746165.1 Terriglobales bacterium
CCCCTGGATCACTCCGTCCCTCACGGACGGTATCGTCGCGGCTTGAGCGAGCACACCGGCAACCCCCAGAGTGCTCTTCTGCTCGCGGCAACGGTGCAGAGTGATCGCTTAACTGCGTACGATTTTCACTGGGATCCCAAACGCTACAGTCAGTCTGGTCGCCCAACCGGCTCTGCTCACCAAGAGCAATCAATGATTGCCCTATTTGCCGCTGCTTTTTGAAGATCCCCCTAGGCCACGCTGCATCTAGAATTTCGCCGTGAGAACGATAATTGACAGTCGGGATCCCGTCAAGAACAATGTTCCGCAAATCCGTGGCTTTTCGTTGCGCATGAATACTCAACAGGGCAGCGCGCTGGTTCGCATCCGGGAAATGATACTGCGCGGCAAACTCACGCCTGGCCAGCGCCTGGCTGAGGCGCCGCTGGCGGAAATGCTGGGCATGTCGCGCACGCCGGTGCGCCAGGCGCTTCCCGTGCTGGCCCGCGAAGGGCTGCTGCAGGTACACGAGACGCGCGGCTATGTCGTGCGCGGTTTCAGCACCGCCGACATTCTTGACGCGCTCGCCATGCGTGGGGTGCTCGAGGGGCTCGCGGCAAGACGAGTCGCGGAGGCGGGAGCCTCGCGATCCTTGATTAGTGCGCTGCGTCAAGTGCTGAAGGACGGCGATCGAATCTTGGACAAGGGCCATATCGAACAGAGCGATGAGGCGCTTTATGCGGACATGAATGGCTGCCTGCACGCTCTGATCGTTGAAGAAGCGCGCAGCCCGATGATCGCACAGGCCCTCGAGCGCATCTCGCACGTCCCCTTCGCGGCACCACACGCGCTGGCGTTCGACAAATCCAGCCTCGAATACACCTACCACCGGCTCGTATATGCGCATCGGCAGCATCACTACATAGTTGACGCGCTCGAGCGAACGGAGGGTGCGCGCGTCGAGGCGCTCATGCGCGAGCACGTCAATCCGGTAAAGGAAAGCTTGAACCTTCTGGGTATTCAGGAGAAACACTGGCGGCCCACTACGCTGATTTCATTCGTTCGCTGAAAGTTACTGCGACTCATATTCGGCGCGAGTCTAGATTGCGCGCCGGCTCATCTGTTGCGCGATGTAATCGGCCTGGCGCAGCGCCAGCGCCACGATGGTAAGGGTCGGGTTCGCCGAGCTTGCTGTGCTCATCGCGCTGCCGTCCGACACGAACAGGTTCGCGACATCGTGCGCCTGGCCGTGAGCGTTCACTACGCCGTCGTTCGGCTCCCGGCTCATGCGCGCCGCGCACATGTTGTGCGTGGCCGGCGTTTGCCGCGACATCACTGTCTTGATCGCGCCAGCGGCCTCGAACATCGCTTTCGATTGCTGCTGACCATGGCGGCGCATCGCAGCGTTGTTCGGATGGTCGTCGACATGGATGTTGGCGACGGGCAGACCGAACTGGTCCTTGACGCCGGGGTTGAGCGTGATGCGATTGGTTGAGCGTGGCAGATCCTCGCCATTGACGTAGATCCCGGCCATGCTGCGGTAGTGGTCCATCACGAAGCCGAGCTCGCGCCCCCAGAGCGTCTGCGGGAAGCCGGCGTTCGCAATGCTCGGCAGGTCGAGCGCTGCCATCTCGAGATGATAGCCGCCGGCGAAGCCGCGCTTCGGATCGTGCCTGGTTTCATCGAGGACCAGACCGGCGAGCGTCGCGCCACGCCAGAATTCGATCGGCTTGTCGAACACGCCCCAGACGAAACAGCCGGTGTGGTGGCAGAAGTTGCGGCCGACCTGATCGCTGGAATTCGCCAGCCCGTTCGGAAATCTCGCTGACTCCGACAGCAGCAGCAGTCGTGAGGTCTCGACGGCGTTACACGCCACGCAGATGACGCGTGCCTTCTGGCGTTGCTCGGTGCCCGCAGGATCGCGATAGACGACAGCGGTCACCCGTCCGTCAGCGCCGTGCTCGATACGCACCGCGCGGCACTCGGCGCGCAGCTCGAGATTGCCGGTCGCTTCGGCCCTCGGGATCTCGGTATAAAGAGTGCTCCATTTGGCGCCGGTCTTGCATCCTTGCACGCAGAAACCCTGCTGGATGCACATTCCGCGATCGTAGGCCGGTCGCGAATTGATCGCCATGTATCCCGTGTTTACCTGCTTGTAGCCGAGACGCTTCGCTCCGTAGTGGAAGACCTTGAAGTGATTCGACGCCGGCAGCCCAGGGTTACCGTTGCGGCGCGTGACCACCATGCGCTCCTCAGCGATCCGGTAGTAGCGCAGCAGCTCGTCGTAGTCGAGCGGCCAGTCGATCAGTGATGCGCCGTCGATCGCACCATAAGTCGTGCGGGCCCTGACTTCCCAAGGCGTGGCGCGCAGCGCCATGGCCGTCCAGTGCACCGTGGTCCCGCCCACCGTCTTGGCGGTCCATGATGGCAAGGTCGGATAGTCCTCGACGACAGTTGTGGTGCCGGACTGCGTGCGGGGTTCGAGCCAAGTGAGCTGCGCGAAGGCCACGCCGGGAACCTGCGAGAAGCTCTCCAGAGACTGGCGCGCCCCAGCCTCGAGGAGCACAACCTGGATGCCCCGCCGCGTCAGCTCGTGCGCTAGCGTCCCGCCCCCAGCACCGGAGCCAATGATGACCACTGCGTTGGTGTCGTCGTGTGAAATGCTTGCCACGCCCGATCCTATCGTGAGACTGCGGTGTGTCAGTCAGCGAGAATGCGCCCCAAACACCGGCCCGCTGTCCGCCAGCGGCACCTCGGGCAGCCAGTGCAGGTCGTTGAAGCCCCGGAACAGATAACCGCCTTTGGAGAAGGCCTCGCCCTCGTAGCCGAAGTAGGCATACACGAGTGGCGACGCATACAGCGTCATCAGGGTCGTCGTGCGTACCCATTTGAAGAAGGGTGTCGTCTCAATGACCTTCAACGCCGCGACGCGCCCGGTCTCGGCAGCCGACGCGAAACCGGCGCCGAGCTCTGCCACGCCTTGCCGCAGCAGGGCCAGCTTCGCCGGATCTTGCGTCGCGGTGCCGTCAAGCGCCTGGATAACCAGCGCATAGGGGGCATCGTCGAGTTGGTCGTGGGGCGCGATTGTCCGCGCCGCGGCCAGCAAGATGGCGCCTTCCGCGCTCGTAAGCGCCTTGAGATCCATTGCCCACCCACGGCTGGGCGCGAGTAGCGCAAGCGGGCTACCGACTGCGAGCACCCCCGTCAGCGCACCCGTTGCGCCCAGGAACTCCCGGCGGTCCATGGTCGCATTAGATCTCAATTCGAGACGGCCTCCCGCCCGCGATCCGTATTTGGGCCCGACTTTACATCAACTGCTACGACACATTCCGTCACGAGCGCGCACTGCCCATCGTCCCACAGTGCAATCCCTAGCCGTGCAGCTTGTCGAAGTCGATGCCGAGATCCCCACAGAACTTCTGCGCCGCGGCTCGCCCCGCCCCGAATACGCCGCCACCAGGGTGCTGGAACGGCCCAACGAGGTAGAGGCGTCCGACCTTCGGCACGGTGTACTGCACCAGAGCCGGCGTCGGCCGGTGAGCGCCCAATTGGTACGAAGGCATCGCTACACCATGCAGATCTCCGCGCACGAAGCTCGACGACGTGCGTTCCATGTCCAAGGGGCTGTCGCAGTGATAACCCAGAACATTCTCGTGCGTCATGTTCTTCAGAAATTTTCCCATGTGACCCATCATCTTTTCGGCGTAATCCACTTTGACCTGATCCCAAGACAGCCCGTCGGCGCGCTGATAGGGGACGTAATCCCAGGCCTGGACCGTCGCCTTGCCACTAGGCGCGCGCGACGCGTCAAACTCCGACAGGGATCCCAAGCCTATCAAGGAGTAATTCGGCAGGCGACCATAGCGCAGTTCATCGAAGGATCGGCGCAAGGTCTCGTAGTCCGTCGGCAGCAGTTCGGTCATGACGGAGCAAAGCGCAGCCCCGCGCAACGTGCGCAGCGGCGCATCGAGCGCCGCATGAATGGTAATGCAGGCGTTCTGGGAGATCTCAGTTGCGGCGGCGTCCGAGGCCACTTCGGCGTCCAGCCCCTCGATCATTCGCCCC
>JBOGLI010000310.1:0-3935 GCA_050746165.1 Terriglobales bacterium
ATATGAATCCCCCTGGTGCCCCCCGCGCCGTGGCCCGCTCATGTTCCGGAAGATGAGGCCATGGCGGACAACCGACAAGACGATATTTCGAACCGGCTCCTGCGCTCGCTTCCGCCTGCATCCCTGCGCGCCATCGAGGATAACCTCGAGGAGATCGAACTCCGCCACGCCGCCGTGTTACTCGAAACTGACGATCCGATCCACTCCCTCATCTTTCCCGGACCACACGTCACCATCTCCATGATCGTCGACAACGCGGATGGAGACCTCACCGAGGTCGGCATCGTCGGCAACGAGGGATTTCTTGGAGTGAATCTCCTGCTCGCCAATGCGCACAGCTCCTGTCGCGCGCTGATCCAGATCCCCGGAAACGGATGGCGGCTGAAGGCCAGCGTGGGCGAACGGCTGTTCGAATCCGATCCGGCCTTCCGTTCCGCCTGTCTGCGCTACGTTCAATACCTGCTGCTGCAGATCTCACAGACCGCGCTCTGTAACCGTCTCCACTCCGTCGAGGAGCGGCTCGCGCGCTGGCTGCTGCTCAGTTCCGAGCGCTCCGACTCCGATGAGCTTCCTCTCACCCACGAGATGTTGAGCAACATGCTCGGCACCCGGCGGGCCACCGTAACCCTGACGGCATCGATGTTCCAGGAAGCCGGCATCATCCGCTACCAGCGCGGCCATATCAACATCGTGAATCGCAAGCGCCTCGAGCAGGCCTCCTGCGCCTGCTTCTCCGTGCAGCAAACGAATCTGCGCCGGCTTCTTACCCGGAAATAAAACTCCCCCCTGCCCTTGCTATTTCCGTTAATGTTCGCTACCGTACAAACAGGTCGCGCCGCAAGATCCGACGTGCCCTTTAGCCCCTGTGCCGCGCTTTACATGCCTAGCGCTGTAACCGAACGCCGCCGGGGGCTTCTTGCGGGCCAAATCGGGAGCTCTCCCAGGCGCCGTTCCCAATCGAAAATCAAAAATCGACAATCAAGAATGATTCTTGGGTGCCCTACACATCGCGTCGCGCAGCTTTTCCCCTGACCGTGTCCTTGGGCGCGATGTGTGGGTTCAACGCCGGAGCACCGTGTCGTACGGGTCCAGCACCAGCTTGCGCGTTTCGCGTGGCACCGTGACCCGGATCTTGCTCTGCGGCCCGTCGGCGAAGGCCCTCGCCACCAGCTTCAGCCCCGCCTTGGTCTCGGCGTAAATCGGAACTGACGTCACCATCTCGTCCGGCGCTTCGCTCTGAAGAAGCGTCGCGGTGGCCGACGTTCCATGCCGCGCGATTCGTACATCCTTCAAAACGATCTTGGGGATCGCCGTGCCGTTCACCCAGTCGTCGAAGAACCAGTCCAGCGACGCGCGCTCCTCGTAGTGGATTGACCGCGGCAGTTCCTGCTCGACCAGCGTCTGGAATTCCCGCGTCGAGATGCTGCGCTCGGAGTAGCGCTCCCGCAGGTCGCGCAGCACGCGCAGGAAGGGGTCGTCGTGCTTTCCCTCCAGTTCCGCGCCGTCGCGAAGCATGGTACGCAGCATGTGAATGAGCCAGGTGCCGCGCCCGTAGCTGATCAGGTAGTAGCCGTTCGGGAAGTGCGAGGAGTTCAGCCGCTGGCCCAGCGTGACCGCGCCCGCATTGGTGACCTCTTCTCCGTCCCTGTTCTTCTGCAGCAACCGGTCATGGTAATCGCGCAGAAAGGCGCGGCAGTCGTCGGCGTGATCGCCTTCGAGTTCGAGGATCGCCGAATAGTTCGCCAGCGCCTCTACCAGCCACTGGTCGCGATACGTGCTCCAGCCGACGAGGTCGCCCCACCACTGGTGCGCCGTCTCGTGCGGTGTCATGAACTCGCTCAAGAGCAGCAGGTCCGACTCCTTGACGTGCGCCGCGCTCAACTGCTCGCGCGTCAGGAACGCCAGGCTCGAGAGATAGATCAATCCCGGCCACGACTGGCCCAGCGTTCCCGGCAACTGCGTGATTGCCAGCGACGAGTACGGAAAGGGCCCGAACTCGCGTACGTAATACGCGATCGCGCGCGCCGCCTGCTGTGCCACCACCTGCGCATCCGGAGCAGGTTGTAGAGGCAGCGGCGGCGGAATGGGCGCATGCGGATTCGGCATCTGCGGCGGTGTGGTCACCGGTGTCCGCACCAGCCCCTCCTCGAGCGATGACGCGGCGTACGCCACCACGTCGACATCGCCGCTCTTGATGCTCGCCGTGCGGTAATGTCCCAGGTTGAAGCCCGCCACCGGCATCTTGCGCTCCGAAATCCAGTGCGAAACAGAGCTTCCGGCGGCGGTCGAGTGCGACTCGAGCTTGCCCGTTGCCACCAGCGTCCACTCCTCGGGATAGTGGAAGGTGAGGTCGTAATCGGCCATTGCCATGCCGCGGTTCGGGTACCAGATACCTCGTTCTCCGACATAGAGCAGGCCGTTGCCCGCGTCGGAGAGCACGTCGCCCGAGTACGTAAACTTCAGCCGGAAGCGCTGCCCCGTTTCCAGCGCATGCGGCAGCAGCACGGCGACAATGTCGTTTCCGCGCCGTGCCAGCGCGCTGCCCTCGATGGCGACGTTCTGCAGGAACTCCACCGGCTTGCCGTCGAATTCCACGGCGCTCACCTGCAGGAAACGTGAGAGTTCGAAGAAGAGCAGGCGGTCTCCGCCGGCGCTGGCATCGACATCGAGCGTCGCGTCGGCCGACAGCTTTTGTGGCGGCCCGATTCGCGCTTCCACCGTGAACTTGCCGATGTGCAGGCTATTGAGCGCGCTGCTGCTGGCCACCAGGCTCCGCTCCGATTCACCCGAGCGCTCGCTTTTCCGCGCCGAGCGCGATGGGAACGACGCGAGCACATCGTAGAAGCTGCCCTGCTCGGTGTGCGTGAAACGGAAGACGCCGATCTGTTCGGCGGCGAGCGTGTCGTAATAAATGTCATAAACGCCGAGTGTGGCCGATTGCAACCGCCCGCGGAAGAAGCGGTCGCCCGCCGCCGGCACGCGATTGAGAAAGCTCGCCATCAGTCGCAATGCGTCGGCTTCCGCCAGCGCCGTCGACGAAGGGCTCCACTTGTCGTAATACGCCTGCGCGTCTTCCACCGGCTGCAGGTACGGCTTCAGCTCCGCGACCAAGTCGTCGTTGAAGCGGAAATACGCGGACTGGAAGTGGTCCTCCAGCACCGCCGCGCCGGTGAACAGCGCGAGCGATCCGCGCTCGGCGAGGTTCGGTGGAAACACCAGCACCTCGCCGGTGCCCTCGAAGAACGCGCCGGTTACGTGGCCATCGATCGATTTCAGGAAGCCTATGACGCCGTCATCGAGCGTGATGTGCAGGTCCTCGCGGTCGATAAAGGCGCCACGTACGGAGTAGATCGCGTTCCGGTCCAGGCCGGCCGATGCCAGCTTGGTATAGAGCTGCGCGCCCGGACCCGTCGCCTCGCGCGGGCCGGCGGTGCTCGGGGCCTGCGGCGCGGACGTCGCCGGTTGTGGAGGAGACGACGGGTTCTGCGCGGCGCACGCGCCGGCAAGAAACACCGCCAGCAGCAAGGCCCTCGCATAGCTGCAAACCGATGGATGTGGCCTTTCGGTCATTCTCTCCCGCGAATCCCGATGATAGAATGCGCGCCAGTGTTGCGGGTTCCAGCCACCTTCGCGCTGCTCATCGCGCTCGCCGTGCCGGCGTGTGCCGGCGTGACCATTTACTTGAAAAACGGCCGCAAGATCGTCGCCGACGAGGCGGTGGAGACGCGCGATAGCGTCCAGTACACCATCGAAGACGGGCAGTACGCAATTCCCAAGTCGCTCGTGGATCGCATCGAGAGCTCGGAAGCGAAGCCGCTTTCCGGCGACGCGGTTCGTCCGGCAACCGAGGCGGGCGCGATCGCCCCGGAACTTTCGCCCGCGCCCGGCGGAAGCCTGCCCGCGGCCGACGCACTCCTGACACGCGTGGTCCGCGC
>JBOGLI010000311.1:0-1836 GCA_050746165.1 Terriglobales bacterium
GGTCATTACTGGACGACGAATAAAGAGTTCGGAGAAGTTCACGACTGACCTCCCTGCTTGGTGGCGGCCTGGTTTGAGTTGGCTGGGGTTCCCGCATTCGGAGCGCTCTGAACGCGGACCTTGCCGCCGGGACGGACTAGCATCTGACCAGCGAGCACGACGCGCTCGTTCGGACTGACACCGGAGGTGACGACTACGTCATCGCCCTGACGCTGGCCCAGTTTCACGGGGCGGAGGTCGGCCGTATCGTCGTCCTTTACGACGTAGACAAACGGGCCCTGCTGGCTGATTTGTGCCGCTTGATTCGGGATCAGCACCGCTCCCTTTTCTGTCGCGAGAACGAGCTTTACGTCAACAAACTGGCCAGGCCAGAAATGGCGGTCGGAGTTGGTCAGGGTGGCGCGGAGGTTGACGGTGCCGCTGCCGTTCTGCACGGAATTGTCGAGAAACTCGACGCGGCCGATGCGGGCGGAATTCTCAAGGTCCGAGGGGAGACGAACGGCGGCTTTGAGACCACCGCTCGACATCTGCTTTTGAACCGCGGGGAGATCGTTCTCGGCGATGGTGAAATTCGCGTAGATCGGATCAATGCGCTGAATGGAAAGAAGCGAGGTGGAATTCGCCTGCACAACGTTGCCGACATCGACGAGGCGCGCGCCGGCTCGGCCGTTGATCGGCGAGTGGATGTAGCAGTACTCGAGATTGAGCTTGGCGGTCTCAAGCGTGGCTTGCGCCGACTGTACCGCTGCCTGATCGACATCCACCGCGTTCTTTTTGGTGTCGTAATCCTGTTTCGAGATCGCGTGCTCGTTGATGACCTCTTCATCACGGGCGAATTGAATCTTCGCGAGTTCAAGCGAAGCTCTGGCTTGGGCCAACGCGGCCTGCGCAGCATCGACTTGCGCCTGGAAAGGACGAGGATCGATTACGAAGAGAAGTTGGCCCTTGGCGAGGTTTTCGCCATCCTGAAAATGGCGCTCGACGATGCGGCCTCCGACTTGCGGCGTCACCGTAACCGCTTCGAAGGCCGCATTGCGGCCGATCTCGTCGAGATAGCGCGGCACATCCTGCACCGTCGCTTTCACAACCGAGACGAGTGGCGCGGGCATGGCTGGCGCGGCCTGCACGTTGTCCTTACTGCATGCGACGGTGGCCACCAGAGCCAGCAGCGCGGCGGTTGCCAGGTATGGGTTGCGAAACTGGTTTTCCCTGAAATTCTCTTTCTCTTGCATAGCCATCCTCACTGTTTGGGACTGTTCTGTTGAGAGTCTTGCCCTTATGCCGGCACGGCCAGATGTGTCACCACTTTGTTGACATAGGACGCTCCGGCCTCGGCCAGCGATGCTTCGGTCGCGTCGATGCCCGCGAGCTTCCGATGCAGCTCGGGGCGGCCGCCAATCTGTTGCAGCGCGTGGGTGCGCGCCGAAACCAGTTCGTGAACCGAACAGTCGAGCAGACGCGAAGCATCATGATTGGAGTAACCTTCGAGCACCGACATTACGAAAGCGAAGCGCTGGAACGGCGGCGACGCGATGATGGCCGCCACCTCCTCCGTGAAGGTTTCTGTGTGGGCCGGGGCGAATTCCGAGTTAGCAGTCGAACTAACCTCCCGTACTGATGCCAATCCGTGAGAGGAGCGATGATCGGCCGCCGTTGCAAGCTCGGGACGCGGATGAATCATTCGAATCGCATTGGTAATAATTGAGCGGCGCGCCCAGGATTGCGCCCATTCCTTGAACACCAGATTTCCGTTCTTCGCATCCTCCAATCCCAGGACGAAACACTTCTCGGCCATTGCGTGATCGGCAGTCAATAAGAATGCAAGCAGGTACAAAC
>JBOGLI010000312.1:0-5955 GCA_050746165.1 Terriglobales bacterium
CCGTTACACCGTTTGGGTCATGAGAAGTCAATGAGGACAAGAAGGCCGCGGTATGTGGTGTCATTGCTAGCAAGCAGCAGACCATAAGGTGGACAATTTTAAGCGTAATAAATTCAACCATTTACGCCAGTTTCCCCGGAAATGGATATGAATTGTTGGATACCTCGCCCCACGATATATGTGATTTCGGAGAATTGCCGGTAATTGACCAATCCCTTTCCGGCGACAACTTTTTGCATACGCTGGTATAGTGGGCGGTCCCAAAATTTCATCTCGGACAGCGATAATTGCGAGTTTTCGTACGTCTATTCGCAAGTCGCGCAGTATGGCAATCAGAAAACAGGAGCCTTTATGAATGGAATGCACCGGTGGATGAGGGTGCTGTGTTGCGCTGTGCTTGCGGGCGCGTTGTCGGCGCCTATGTTTGGGCAGATGGATGCGGCCAAGCCGCAAGCGGCGAAAGGTACAAAAACGGCCGCCGTCGCCAAAGGCGCGCCGATGGCGGAAAAGCTGCCTACCATCAAGTATGAGAAATACAAGCTGAAGAATGGGCTCGAGGTGATCCTCAGCGAGGACCATCGCCTGCCGCTGGTCGCGGTGGACCTGTGGTACCACGTCGGTCCGGCGAATGAGAAACCGGGACGCACCGGGTTCGCGCACCTGTTCGAGCACATGATGTTCCAAGGCTCGAAGCACGCGGGCGACAAACCTTTCCAGGTGCTGGAGGGCGCGGGCGCGACCCTGATCAACGGCACCACCGATTTCGACCGCACGAATTTCTTCGAAACGATGCCCGCGAACCAACTTCAACTGGCGCTGTGGCTCGAGTCCGACCGCATGGGATGGCTGCTCGATCGGCTCGACGAAAAGAAGTTGGCCAACCAGCGCGCCGTCGTTCGTAACGAACGCCGCCAGGGCGAAAATCAGCCCTACGAAGTGGTCGACGAAGCCCTCTGGCACTCGCTCTTCCCCCAAGGCCATCCCTACTACGGCGACGTGATCGGCTCGCACGCCGATATCGAAGCCGCGCAATTGACCGACGTACGCGACTTCTTCAAGACGTATTACGCGCCGAATAATTGCACGCTGGCGATCGTCGGCGACTACGATCCCAAAACCATCAAGGCGCTGGTGGAGAAATACTTCGCGCCAATTCCCTCCGGGCCCGCGCCGGAAAAGATGGAAGTCAAGCAGCCGGTGATCACCGAAGAGAAGAAGATCACCGTGACCGACAAGATCACGCTGCCGCGAATCTCCATGGCGTGGCAATCGCCCGCGATCTTCAAACCCGGCGATGCCGAAGCCGACCTGTTGGCCTCCGCGCTGGGTGCCGGGCGATCCAGCCGGCTTTACAAGGACCTGGTGTACGACAAGCAGATCGCGCAGAACGTGAGCGTGAACCAGCAGTCGCTGATGCTCGGTTCAGTATTTGAGATCGACGCGACGGCCAAGCCGGGCGTAAAGCTGGAAGACCTGCAAGCGGCGATCGAAAAGGACCTCGCCGAAATCCAGAAGACCGGTCCGACCAAGGAAGAACTGGAACGCGCGCGCAATACGATCGTGACGCGGCGTATCCAGGGCATGCAGCGGCTGGGCGGATTCGGCGGCGTGGCCGACGTGCTCAACCAGTACAACCACTACACCGGCGATCCCGGCTTCATGGCCAAGGACATCGCGCGCTACACCAACGCGACGGCGGATAGCGTCCGTAAATTCGCGCAGACGCTCACCGATAACTCCCGCGTGATCGCCTATGCCGAGCCCGGCGAAAAGCACCTGGAAGACGTGCCCGAACGTAAGGTCGATCCCAACTTGCAATCGCAGGCAATGCCGGGCGGTCCGGGAAACGACGCGTGGCGCGCTACGCCGCCGCCTCCGGGACCGGTGAAGGCGCCGAACCTGCCGCAAGCGGCGGAATTCAAGCTGCCTAACGGGTTGACCGTGCTGCTGGTGGAAGACCACAAGCTGCCGGTGATGACCGCGCAGTTGGCTATTCGCAGCGGTGGAGACGAAAACCCGGCCGACCTGCCTGGGCTGGCGTCATTCACGGCGAGCACCCTCATGGAAGGAACGGCGCAGCGTCCAAGCGAGCTCAAGCTGGCCGATGACATCGCCATGACCGGCGGGTTCGTGGGCAGCGGGTCGAGTTATGACTCGTCGAGCATCACCGCTTCCGGGCTGACCTGGCACTCCAACCAGTTCTTCGACCTGCTCTCCGATGTCGCCATGCATCCGGCATTTCCGCAGGAGGAAATCGAACGTCTGCGGCAGCGGCGCATGGTGTCGCTGATGCAGCAGAAGGACAACCCCAACACGCTGGCGACCAAGGCGTTCTATCGCGAGATCTATGGCGACAAGAGCCCCTACGGATACCTCGACAACGGGACCGAAGCTTCGACGAAGTCGACCACGCGCGAGGACATGGAGAAGTTCTACAAGGCCGGATACGGCCCGAAGAATGCCGTGTTGTCGGTGGCGGGCGACTTCACCGTACCGCAGTTGAAGGCGCTGACCGGGAAGTACTTCGGCGGCTGGACGGGCGAGGCGGCGAAACATGCCGCGCCTGAGATCAGCAGCACGACGGAGAAGCGGATCGTGCTCGTCGATAAGCCGGGCGCGAACCAGAGCGCGCTGCGTATCGGCGAGATGGGCTTGGCGCGCAGCAATCCCGACTTCGTGGCGGTTAACGTGATGAACGACATCCTGGGCGGGCTGTTCTCGTCCCGCATTAATTTGAACCTGCGCGAAGTGC
Organism: Terriglobales bacterium; assembly: GCA_050746165.1. Lineage (GTDB taxonomy): Bacteria > Acidobacteriota > Terriglobia > Terriglobales > Acidobacteriaceae > DAISJI01. The sequence goes on from JBOGLI010000312.1 coordinate 2,753, forward strand.
ATGGCTACACCTACGGAGCGTTCACCGGGTTCCAGTTCCGGCGCGGGGCGGGACCGTTCATGGTCGGGTCGATGATCCGTGCCGATGCAACCGCGCCGGCGATCACGGAGGTCTTCAAGGAACTCGACAAGATGCGCGCGACCGAGCCGACAGCCGCAGAGATGAACATGGCGAAAGAGAGCTATGTTCGCGGATTGACGGCGATCTTCGAAACCACGCAGCAGACGTCGGGCACGATGGCCAACCTGTTCGTGTACGACCTGCCGCTGAACTACTACTCGGAGCTGCCCAAGAAGATCGAGGCAGTGACGGCGGCAGACGTGCAGCAGATGGCGGAGAAGTATCTGCACCCGGACAAGATGGTGATCGTCATCGCGGGCGACAAGAGCAAGATCGAGTCGGACGTTAGGGCGCTCAACATGAAGACGGACGTGCAGGACGCCGAAGGCAAACCGATCGAGGAGAAATCGGCCGCGCCGAGCGGCAGAAAGTAATCAGCAACCGCGAATGACGCGGATGGGCGCGGAGGGTTCGCGCTCATCCGCTTTTTTTGGGCGAGGGTTTAGCCGGCATGATGCCGGCGGAACTGCCGGCTGGAAGCCAGCGCTACAGTCGGAGTGAGAAAACCCCCGGGTAAGCCAAATGCGGGCTTACCCGGGGCACCCTCGGGATTATTGCCGGGGCTGGTCCTGGCGGTAAATGGTGCCGCCTTTCATCACGAAGGTCACGCGCTCGACAACGGTGATATCGTCGAGCGGATTGCCGGGGACGGCGACTAGGTCCGCGTAGTAGCCGGGCTTCAGTTGGCCGATTTTGTCCTGCCAGGTGAGGATGCGCGCGCCATTCAGATAATCGGCCTGCAAAACGGCGGCGGGAGTCATGCCGTACTTCACCATCAGCTCGAATTCCCTCGCCTGCGTGCCATGCGGAAACGGCCCGACATCGGAGCCAACGGCCATGGGAACGCCGGCCGCAACCTGGCGCTTGAACTCATGAATTTTGTAATCGAGCATGACGTGCTCGCTCTGCGCGGCAGCCGGGGACGCAGCGTGGTCGGCGAAGTATTCGAAGATGGTAAAGGTCGGCACCGCCGGAATATTTTTCTGCTTCATCAGCGCCATGGTCTTGTCGCTGATCTGGGTGGCGTGATCCAAGGAGGCGACGCCGGCCTCGGCGGCAAAGAGCGTGCCCGGCTCGCCCTGGGCGTGCACTCCGACATTCGTCCCCAGGCGCGCAGCTTCGGCGATCGCGGCCTTCAACTGGCCGGGCGTGTACTGGTACGGAGTGTGGAAGGCCCAGAACTCCGCGTCGCCGGACTGCGGGCCGAGACCGTTGGCGGCGCAGAGAGCTTCGTCATCTCCGCAAGGGACTGCCTTGGCTCCGGCAGGCTCCATGCGGTCCGTGCCAGTCTGGTAGATCTTGACGAAGCTGGAACCTTCCTTGTGCTGTTGGCGAATGGTGTCGATGAGCTGCTGGATGTCATTGGCGTAATCGGCGTTGGAGAAGACGTGCTGCGCGGGATTGAAGTGGATGGCGTCCTCGTGGCCGCCGAGAATCGAGATAGCGTTGCCGCTGATGCGAAGGCGAGGACCGGGGATCAGTCCATGATCGATGGCGTCGCGCACCGCAGAATCGGCCGAGCCGGCGCCCTCCGTTCCCATATCGCGTTCGGCGGTGAACCCGGCCATGAGGTCGGCCTTGGCGGCAAGGGTCGCCAGGATGGTACGCTCCGGGACCGCTTCGAGAACGGTTTGCAGGTCCTCGGCGCCGGGATGCAGGAACAAATGGACGTGGGCGTCGATGAGGCCGGGCATGAGGGTGGTATCGCCGAGGTCGATCACCTGCGCTCCGGCCGGACGCGTGACCGCCGTTCCGGCCTGCTGGATGCGGTCGCCCTCAACGAGGACTTCACCGGGGGTGACGATGCGTGCTGACTGAACGTCGAAGAGCCGTGCCGCGTGCAGAACGATGGGATGAGGCGGAGCCGTTTGCGGGAGCGCGGCGGGTGTGATGGACAAGAAGAGTGCGGATAGAAGTAACCAGCGTTTCTGCACGGCAGGCCCCTCCAAATGGCCAATCAGAATAACAGGGGCGAGGGGCGAGGGGCGAGGGTAGCAGGCGGGACGCCCGCGTTACTCGGCATGAGAAAACCCCCGGGTAAGCCAAAGACAGGCTTACCCGGGGCACCCTGCAGGCGGGACGCCCGCGTTACGGGCTCAACTATGTCACGGAGGTGGCGGCTTTGGGGGATTCGGCGCGGGCGTCGAGCAGGTCGTTGATCTGCTGGTTGGTGCAGACCTCGAAGTAGCGGCGCTCGGTGTAGGACTTCAAAGAAAAATTGGTGGCGTCGATGGCGGCGATGAGGGCCTCGCGCAGGACAATCTTGTGGAAGATGCCGTTGCCCAGCGGCACCAGGCCGAAGTGCAGCCGGACGGGCTCGATACCGAAAACGGTATGCAGCGGGAGCTCATCGGAATCGAGCGTGATCTCGCGCTGGAGCGCCTGGAAGCCGGCCTCATTGAGATGAATGCCGCCGACGTTATAACGCATGAGGAATTCGTCGGGATTGCCGCCCGTGTCTTCGTCCTCGACGGTCTTGAACGAGTAGACGCTGAAGACATTGCTGCCGGGCTTGATGAAGAGCCGCGCGCCCTTGTTGCAGCCGGAGAGGCGGTCGCTCTCGTTGAGCGCCTTGGAGATCATGATGCGATGGCCGGCGTCCATCAGGTAGAGCGGCGAAGAATCCTGAAAGGAGATGCCGATGCCAAGCTCGAGGGTAGGCAGGCCGTCGCGCCGGGAGCGCTCGTTGTAAGCGCGGACGATCAACACCATCTCGCGCGCCAGCACGCAGGTGCGCGCTACCGGAAACACCTGGCGCCCTTCGAAGCCGAAGAGCGCGAGGATGACGGCGTCGCCCTCGACAAAGACTTTGGTGGCCTCGTACTTGGGGAGCAGCTTATTGATCGGATCGTAGAAGTTGAGGCTGAAGTACGACGCCGGGTTCAAGCCGCGCTCGATGAGGGTGCGGGTGAGGGTGGTGGAATCGCGCACGTCGGCCTTGAGGATGACGTGGTGAATGACCTTTTCCTCGCGTTGCGTCTGCTCGCTGGGAAGAAGGAACTCGTAGAGCGTGTTGTTGATGGACGACAACTCGCGCAAGCGGTCCGACATGAGCAGGTTGATGCGGTCGAGCGAAACCAGCA
>JBOGLI010000313.1:0-5423 GCA_050746165.1 Terriglobales bacterium
GGCCGACGCTCCCTGCTCCTGGCTCGGTGACGAGCGCATACGGTGACGTCACCACCCCCGCCCCGCTTGGCGAGGCAAAATATGCTCCATAAAATGTGTTCAGCGTTTTCCCGCTGGCCACCACCGGCCCAGCCACATCCAAAGCGCGCAACTGGAACGGGGCGTTGGCGTAAATCGCCGAAGCCGCGGTCATGATCGAATCGTAGGCCGACACTGCGCCCGTCGCCGCGCCGTCACGCGTGTACACCAGTCGTGCCGACTGCAGAGACAGGTTCGTCGCCGTGCTCTGGTCCACCACGTTCATCAGCATGGCGGTGTTGACTGCATTCGTAATTGGGCTGCTGTTGGCTAGCGTCAGGCCGGTATTGAGCGCATTGAACGCGCTTCCGGTGGTCAATTCCACGTCGAACTGCGCGCCCGGCGAGGTCGTCCCAATTCCTACGCCGTTGCCGCCGTCGAAAATTGAGGAGTTGAGCAGGTTCGTGCCAGTGGCGTCGAATTTGGCCACATAATTCTGAGATCCCGAAGCCGACGATGGAGCGGGTGTAAGTTGCGCCGGCTGGCTCGCGCTGGGTGTGGAGCTTGAGCCAGTGCTTGCACCCGAGATGTTGCCCGCCATCATCGGCACCGGCGCCAACATGAATGCCGAAGCCGGCAGGCCCCCAAGAGTTTCCGCGTCCGCCGCCTTTAACGCATACGGTACGCTCACCAGCATCGCGCGCGGTAACTCGGGTTCGGATTCCACCTGTATGCCGAGCCAGCGCGCTTCATTGCTCGTAAATAATTCGGCTGGAACGCCCTCCGTATGCTGCGCTCCGAGCAGCGCGGTGTAATTCCCGTTGGCATCGAGTTGCACGTTCTGCAACTCGGTCCATACGGCGCTGCCGCCCTCCTGGTCCGCGTACAACGAGAACCTCACGCCCACGATACCCGCGCGCGGCGTCCCATCGCCGTTGCTGATCCTCCCGGTGAACTTGATCGTGTGCGGAACGGTTGGCGAAGCAGTTTGCGCGAAACTCAGAAGTGCGCACAGAATTACAGCGATGCAAGCGCTGACGCGATAAGACATGGTCCCTCCCTGGATGCCGACAATCGGACGAATGTTCTGGCTGGATTGAATGGCGTCATGCTAGGCCGCAAAGCAGCACAGGTCAAAACTTTTTTTTGTGGCGGACAAGAAACATCAACGGTCGGAGCGCTCGGGCGGACGGTCCATTCTGTCAATTCTCGTCTCTGTGCTGATATAAACTGAAAAGAACGACGCATTGCCGGCATTGGCCCTGTAGCTCAGATGGATAGAGCGACGGTTTCCTAAACCGCAGGTCGGCAGTTCGAATCTGCCCAGGGCCTCCATTTCCCCTGACCGCGCGTCTGTGAGCCGAGTCACTGCGCCGCAGGTCGTGCCTTGCCAAACTGTATTCAGGCCCGTGTCCCGTGTCCCGTTGAAGAGGCTATAATGTCCAGTTTGACTACCATGCAAAAAACCGACCGAGCACCCTCCACTCTGCGCCTGGCGTCGCGCATGTCGCGCCTGGGCACGGAGACCGCCTTCGAAGTCCTCGTACGCGCCCGCGCTCTGGAAGCGCAGGGCAAGCACATCATCCACCTGGAGATTGGCGAGCCCGACTTCGACACCCCGCGCAACGTCATCGACGCCGGCATCGACGCCCTCAACAAGGGATTCACGCACTACGGACCTGCCCCCGGCCTGCCGCAACTGCGTCAGACCATCGCCGATTACATCGCGCGCACGCGCCAAGTGGAAGTAAAGCCCGAGGAGGTGGTCGTCGTGCCCGGCGGCAAGCCGATCATGTTCTACGCCATCATGGCGCTCTGCGATGAAGGCGACGAGGTGATGTATCCGAATCCCGGGTTCCCCATCTACGAGTCGATGGTGAACTTCGTCGGCGCCAAAGCGGTGCCGATCCCGCTGCGCGAGGATTTGGACTTCGCCTTCGACATGAAGGACTTCGCATCCAAGATCAACGACCGGACGAAACTCATCATCCTGAACTCGCCGCACAATCCCACCGGCGGCGTGCTTACCCGCCGCGACATCGAGCAGATCGCCGACATCATTGGAGACCGCGATATTTTCGTCCTCAGCGACGAGATCTACTCGCGGCTGCTCTACGACGGAAACGAGCATTTTTCCATCATGTCGCTGCCCGACTGGAAGGACCGCACCATCCTGCTCGACGGCTTCTCCAAGACTTACGCCATGACCGGATGGCGCATGGGCTATGGCGTGATGCGCGCCGACCTGGCGACGCACGTCTCAAGGCTGCAGACCAACGCCGTCTCCTGCACCGCCAGCTTCACCCAGATGGCCGGCATCGAGGCGCTCACGGGCGACCAGGCGTCGGTGGACAAGATGGCCACCGAATTCAAGCGCCGCCGCGACTACGTGGTGGACCGCCTGAACAAGATCAAGGGCTTCTCCTGCCGGATGCCCAAGGGCGCTTTCTACGTCTTCCCGAACATCACGAAAACCGGGTGGAAGTCGAAACCGCTCGCCGATGCGCTGCTCGACCAGTCCGGGGTCGCCGCGCTCTCCGGCACCGCATTTGGCGCGTATGGTGAAGGCTATCTCCGCTTCTCCGTCGCCAACTCGATGGAGAACATCAAAATCGCCCTCGACCGCGTGGATGAATGGACGAAGAAGAATTTGTAATTTGAAATTTGAAAATTGGAAATTCAGGCCGCCTGCGGGCGGCCTTTATTTTGCGGAATTTTCGCTCGGCTTGGTGATTTTCACGGAATAGAGGAATTTCATTGCCGCGGGGAATCTTCTGCTCCAAGCGTCTTCATTGTGAACCGCGCAAGGCTCCACGATTACACGCAGCCTTGTTGACGCACTTGCCCGAGCGATGTCGTCCGCGAGAGCCTGGACATCCTGCACTGCTTCGCTATTTCGGTCCGCCGGATCGCATGTAGGGCGGGCGCCTTCGTTCGTCCCCACACCGATGTACACCCGAGCCGGCCAATGTCGCATGCGGCGAAGGTAATCCAGAAGTTTGCCTTCGCCGATGTACAGTGACGGGCTTTCCAATAAGAGGCGCCCGAACAGGTCGGGGCGCTCCAGGGCGGCGAAGAGAGCGGCGACGGCGCCGTAGGATGAGCCACCAATGCCGGTGAACTCCCGCCCGGTCCTGGTGCGGAAATTGGCATTGATGAGCGGCATGACCTCGTCGCTTATAAACCGCGGATAATTTCTGCCGCGCACGTTCGGCTCAGGCGGACGCAGATAGACATCGGCGAACGGAAGGTATTCTGTCGCCCTGCCGCGCCGCCCAACTGAATCGATGCCGACAATGATGAGTGGCTGGATCTCGTGCGTAGCGGTCAGCGCAGCCACAGATTCATCCACCTTCCACTCCATCGGGTTGAAGACCGACGTTGCGGCGTCGAACAGGTTCTGGCCGTCGTTGAGGTACAAGACAGGGTAGCGGCGATCCCTATTAGCGGCGGCATCATAGCCGGGGGGCAGCAGCACGCGAATACGGCGGGTGTTCCCGAAGACAGCGCTACGCAACTCGAGAATGCGCAGGTCCCCTACGACTTGCGCGGCAGCGCCGATGCAAGCGGCGATGATGATGGCAAGGAAAGCAAGCCGACGCACGTGCACGATCGATAGACGGCGCGGCAGCGGTTTCGTCACTTGCAAACTCGGTGCCGTACGTGGTGCACCCACGCTCATTTTTTCTTGTCGAAGGTTTGCCAGGTTCCGCCGGCGGGTTTCGAGTTCGGCTGGAAGTTGCGGAACTTAACGATCTCGCGCACGTGCACCGAACTTCGCGGAAATAGCAAGTAGTCGTCGGACCGGCTGTAGGTCGGGAACCAGTATCCGTCGCCCATTTGCTGGCGGTAGGTAGCGAACAGCGGGTGCACATCGGCGCTGCCCTTTTTCTTATTGAGGACCTGGTCCGGAACGCTGCGGCCGCATGTCTTCACCACGTCAAGGCCCTGCTGCTCTACCCACAGCTTCCCCTGGAAATAGCGCTTGTTCTTTTCCATTTTCGCCGGCGCCACCTCAAAGACATAGGTGTCGAGGTCGTCCACGTGCTGTGCGCCAAGATAACGCACCTGGTATTGCGGCAGCTCTTCGCTGGTCAGCATGAATGACGTGAATTCCCTGAAGTCCTCTACGTCGGAGGGCATGATGGAGATGCGCCGCAACGAGTTCTGCGGAGCGAATGTTACATGCTCGATGCGGTTTCCTTTGTCGTCGTAGCTGACGTCCAACGCCTGCCGGAATTGGCCGTCGATGGCCGTTCCGCCTCGCGGCATATCGACTAACGTCTGGATACTTATTTCTTCCGCGAAGCTATAGGTCCGTCGTGCCGCCGCGGCACGCGACTCGCGGGCCGTGAACTTCTCGATCATCGCGCGCTCGTCCGGCACGTTGACCTCGGTGCGCAGAGGCCCCGATCCGGCATAGCAATCCGTCTGTGCCGCAGCGAGACACGAGGCGATGCATAGCAAGAGAATCCCGGCACGCGTGCCTATCGTCGCCATAAGGCGCAACAGTATACTCTCGGTTGTCCGCTTTGGTGTTATGAACAACGACGAACAAGCGATCCGCTCCTGGCTCGACCGATGGCTGCACGCCTCTGCCGCCGGCGATTACCAATCCATGCTACCGATGCTCGCCGACGACATTGTGTTCGTCGTTCCGGGCGCGCCGCCATTCGGAAAGCGACATTGACGTTTAATAAAACTCGTTCACGCAGGCCACGATGGATAATACGGCATTCACCCTGGCCCTAATGCTCGGGACATATAAGCGTGCTCGAATCGGCAATTACACACCGAATAACAAAAGTTCTAACTGGATTGCCTTCCGTCGATAACGAGGGTAGCGCGCTCGCGATTTTATCCGAAAATGACACATGTGTGATAGCGGACAACGCTGGATTGCCCGGATACTCAGAACAATGTTTTCGATCTTCATCCAATAAGGCGGTCGTTATGAACGCATCCTTCGCCGTCATCGACGCTTCCCAAGATGAACCATCGGCAAAGCGCACGGCAGCGACCGCTACTTCGGTATGCAGGAAGGTAGACGAACCTGTGGCGCGCAAAATACCAAGGTAAGCTGGCGTATTCAGCAGCTCGTCACGAGTCCACGCGGCTTCAGACTCTGGCTCGATAACGATTCTTTGCGGACTTGCGTATTCGTGATGCCAACTTTGCGGTTTTCCCTGAGAACACGGTGCCGCATAGTGAACGTTCAATCTGACAGCAGCAACTTGTCTATCGCTGAAATTCTTGATAATAACGGCCGGCGTACCGTCAGCTTTCAGTCCACGTACGAAGCCGACCGCCTGAACTGGAGCGTCTTTTTGTGATGCAGCTGAGACCGAAAAGGTTACCGCCCCATTTCCCTGTTGCGCAGCCAAGGCAGGGGGGATGAATGCTAC
>JBOGLI010000314.1:0-4273 GCA_050746165.1 Terriglobales bacterium
GTGGGCCCCGGCGCCCTCGCCGGGGCTGCTGTCGGCAGCTTCGCCGATTCGAACACTGCGGGCGCCCTCGCCCGCAGCCCGAAGCCGAGAGCCGAAAGCCCAGAGCCCAGAGCCCAAAGCCCAAAGCCCAAAGCCCAAAGCCCAAAGCCTATTCCGTCAGCATCGCGTCTTCCCGATGTCTCGCAGCGTTCTGCACGCACGCCAGCGCAATCGTCGACGCCATCAATTGCACCGTCGCCGCCTGCTCATCGCCGAACGCGGCCGGCGCCGGCGAGAATACTTCCAGGATCCCGATCACCTTGCGCAGCGCCAGCACTGGCGCCACTACCACCGATCTTATTCCCAACCGGCGGCACGACTCGCGATTCACCCACGGTTCCCGCTCGGTGTCGTTGCACCGCCAAAGCTGTCCGCTGCGCGCGCACATCGCGGTCAAGCCTTCTTCCTGCACTTCGACGCCCAGGTCGGGAGCGGTGGCGCCGGCCCGTGCCCGGCAAAACATCCGTCCATCTTTCTTCTTCATCGCGACCGCAGCGCCCGTTGCCTCGGTCAGCGCGCAGGTGCGGTCCACTCCGAATTGCAGGATCGACACCGCGCTCCCCGCCGCCTGTTTTGCCATCGCCAGCGCCGGTTCGAAGTGCATCGACCACGCCTGCTCCGGCGGTTTCGGCGCTGCTTCGATCGTCCGCTCCGCGCCCGTTACGAGTCGCGCTCTCTGCTCCCCGTGCAGCGACCCGCCCAGCACCCGCGCCAAGCTCAGCACCGACAGGCTGCCGCACGACAGGCAGCGCGACGAATTGTTATACGAGATCAGTTCGCACTCGGTGCAGAACACCGTGTGGCGCAACTCGAGGAATACAACGTCCCGCGCTTTGCGGTACGACTCTGGAGCGATGGCGTCTCTTGCTGTGGTTCGGCCGAACATTCGTCACCTGATGCACCACAATAAGTGCATTCGCTCGATGCCCGCGAGTAACACGGTTGGTACATCGGGTCAGATCCGCAACTCCGTCCGCGCCCGCCGCGCGATCTCCGGCAACTCGGACGTGCTCGCCGTCGCGATTCTGCTCTTCTCCAGCACCACTAGCGCGAACGCGATCTGCTCGTCCCCGCGCTTCAGGTCCGCCTCCACGATCGCCGTCAATTCCGTATCTGCCTTCTCCACCCGCGCCACGCCCTCGCGCAACTCCGGATAACTGAACGCCAGCACCTTCGCCGCATCCGCATCGGTTGCCAATGACACGGCGTGGAACATCTTGATGACTCCGTTCGGCCGGTATCCGCAATCGATCTTCAGCGGATCTCCGCGATGCGTGTACTGCGCGGCCGCAATGCGCTTCGACATCAACTCCCACACGCCCGCCTGCTCGAACGCGTCTTTCATCTGGGCAACAATGGCGGCGCGCCCGGTACCTCGTTCCACTCCGGCGCGCCGCCGCCCCAGGTAGATGCGCGCCAGCGTTTCCAATTCTGTGGCCGCATCCTCCGCCAACACGCCCCGCAACGGCGTCAGTTCCACTCCATTGGTCAGGTAATCCTGTAACTTCGTCAGCAGCGTCGCGCGGTCAAGCACACCCTGCGTCAGTTGCGCGTTCAAGTCCCACTCCAGTGCCTGCAGCGTCGCGATGTCCGCCGCCGGATCCAGCGCATGCACACTGTGCCAATCTTTCGTAAACCGAACATGCGTCTTCCCGCCCTCGAGTAGAAGAACTCCGATGTTCGCAAACTCTCCCTTCACCACGTCCGGAACGTAGCGGACGAGCATGAATTCGAGTTGGGCTTGCTTCGGCATTGTGCTCAGCGATCAGTGGTCAGTGATCAGGATTCAGACCTCCGGTGCATGTACAGGTTCGAATGTCTTCGTCTTTTCCTCAATGGATGTAATAAACGCTGCCAGCATCTTTTTGATTTCATGGATTTGCCGGACGAGTTTGCCGTAATCGCGTTCGGAAATGAACCCTAAGTCACGTGCGATCAGTAGTTCGCAGTCGATTTCGCTGGCGGAGCCGAATGCAATCTGCAGGAACCGACGGAAATCGAGGCTGCTCTTCTTTCCACATCCCTCCGCTGTATTTGCCTCGATCGAAACCGCTGCCCGCCGAAGCTGCGATACCAGGCCGTACAATTCGTCTTTCGGAAACGATGCCGTGATCCGGTAAAGATCGAGCGTGAACGCATGCGCTTTATGCCAGACGTCGAGTTCACGAAAATCTCGCATCAACACCTCCTGATCACTGACCACTGAGCACTGACCACTGACCACTCTCGCTACACCACCGATCACCGACCACCAAAAGTCATGCGTGTCCCACCGCCATCGTTACCGCCGTCCACATTGGAAATGGATTACGCGAACACTGTCGGAAATCAGTTATGAGTCTGCGAATCTCCTTCCGGCGCTCCAGCAAATTAGAAATAAGTCTTTCCAGCCCCTCCGCATCCCCCTCGTACCACTCCGGTGGGATCGTGCTCGCGATTTCTCCGATAATGTTCGGGTCCAACTCCTCCAACCGCGACAGCCACGGCTCGAAGTCGTCCCACTCCCGCACCCACTCGTACACCTCGTTGCGCAGGTAGATCCCGCGCAGCGGCGCGTCCGGAAAATTCCACTCCGCCGCATTGAAGCAATAGCCCTGGTCGATGAACGTCGCCGTGTACTTCCGCTCGCGCGACTTCTTCCAGAACGCCGCCTGCCGCCCGTTGGCGTTGCACGTCCACTTGTCCACCAGCAGCATGCCCGCGAATTGCTTCAGGTTTCGTACCTGTTGCAGCGCCGGGTCGGGCAGGTAATCGAAGACGTTTCCCTCCGCCGGGTCGATCACGTAGCGCGACGCGAACTGCAGCCCCGGCATACACGGGATCGTTCGTCCCGAAAGCTGGATGTTCAGCTCCGGCGTGTGCTCGATCAGCCAATCGCCGACATCGATGATCTCCGCCCGCGCCGCCGGCAATCCAACCCGCTCCGCCAAGCGAGACGCCATGAAGTCGTTGGCCAGCACACGCACGTGCTGCGGGTTATTCTGGAACTTCACGACGTAGTAGTTCGCGTCGTCGGCGCGCATCAGGTGCGATTGCGCGCCTCCACGCATCCGCCGCACGTGTTGGACCGCCATCAGCATTTCGAGCCGCGAAGTTTAACTCTCCCCTTAGACCAAAGTCTGTGACAACTGCCGAAAAACACTCCCAATTGTCGATTGCCGATTGGGGAAAGCCCAAAACAGTGCTCAGTGGTCAGTAATCAGTGATCAGTAGGTGAAAACACGAAACTTCGGTGACACCTCCTGATCACTGATCACCGACCACTGACCCACTTCTTCATCACCTCGTGAGGCTCGCGAACCTCACCTCGCGATCCCCATACCTGCACGCCCGTTCCCATCTCGCCCACTGCGCGAACGCCATCGCCATCACGCAGTCATCGTGCGCGCCGCTCGCCGCCGACACGCTTCCGTTCGCATGACGCACGAACGACCGGCACTCCTGCAACAGGCGCTCGCTCGAAAACAACTCCGGCTCCCGCGACACCAGCGCCGCCAGCCACTCCAGCATTCTCGGACGCGTCAGCGAACTGGTGAATATCCCGCCTTGTCCTTTGTCGCAATAGATCCGGCGGTATCCGCGGACGTCGTCCAGGTACACCAGCGCCGCCGTGCCCTGGTTATTGCGCTCCACCACGATCTCCGCGTTGTTGTACTCCCTGCCCAACTCGGCGACTTTCTTGCTCAGGTCGCGCAGCGAGAAGTGCCCGTGCAATTCGGCGCACTGACGCCCGCGCAGCCGGTCGATGACTTGTGCGCAGGCGTAGTCGCCATCCGCGCCGCCGCTCGCCGTGTCCACTCCGACCAGGTAATCCATCGCGGCCTGCGGCGGATACCACATCCGCAGCCGCCCGTTGTCGCGTGTCTCCACCGGCGGAACTAATCTCGCCAGCGCGTGCTGGATCGCCTCCACATCGAACACGCACTCGCCTGACGCCAAAAAGCACGACACCGGATCTTCCGCGTACTCCTGCGGCGTCAGCCCGCGAAAATCCGCCCGCAGCCTCCGCCGGAACGCGATCTGTTCGACCGTGAGCCCGTGCTTCGCGATGAGCTCACGTTCTTCGTCGGTCAAGTCTTCGGTCGTCAGTCTTCGGTCTTCAGGAAGAAGAAGACCGGATTTGCTGACGACTGAAGACCGACGACTGAAGACTCGATATTCCTTCGCATACCACAACGGGAAGAAGTGCCGCACGTACCCGGTCTCGTCGGCGAGTTGCCACTCGTCGTAAAAG
>JBOGLI010000315.1:0-2436 GCA_050746165.1 Terriglobales bacterium
GGAGGCGGGCAGGGCAGCGCAAAATCGCACCTGCCGCTTGAGGATGGCGCTCTTGTAGGAAGCGCAGTCCAAGCGCCCCTGGGCGAGCAGAGGCGAGGCGGAGAGCAAGAACGCGGTAGCCGCTAGCGTTCCTAGCCAGAATTGGAAATTGGAAATTTTCAATCGGCTCACCACCAGCATTCAGTATAGCGGCCAGTTCGGTCACAACCTCCTGTGACCTCTCTCACTGCCCCGCAGTACATCCGCGACGTACCCTCGCCGGTTACCCCGAACCAGGGGTGCGGAGAAAACCACATGGCGATCGTCGACTCCACCACCGGAAAAACCGTGCGCGACTTCACCGTTGAGGAACTGAAGGAGCAGGCCAAGCTGATGCGCGCCTACGACCTGGTTGCGCTCTGCGCTGCCGGAAGCGGCCACGCTGGCGGGACGCTGTCCATCATGGACATCACCGCCGCGCTCTACCTCAAGGTCCTGCGCCACGACCCGAAGAACCCGAACTGGGCGGAGCGCGACCGGGTCATCTGGTCCACCGGACACAAGGCGCCCAGCCTCTACATCGGGCTCGGTTTCGCCGGATATTTCGACAAGGACGAGGTCGTCACCCTGCGCAAGCTCTATTCGCCCTTCCAGGGACATCCGCACTGGCTGAAGTTGCCGGGCGTCGAGGCATCCACCGGTTCGCTCGGCCAGGGCTTGAGCCTCGCCGTGGGGCTCGCCCTCGCCGCCAAGCTCGACAAGCGCGATAACTCCGTCTTCTGCATCATGGGCGACGGCGAGCAGCAGGAAGGACAGGTCTGGGAAGCCGCTATGGCCGCCGCGCACTACCGCCTCAACAATTTGGTAGCCATCGTCGATTACAACCGCCTGCAGATCGACGGCCGCGTCAGCGACGTCATGAATATCGACCCCATCGAGGAGAAGTACCACTCCTTCGGCTGGGACGTGGTCCGCATTAACGGCCACGATATGGACCAGGTGGTGAAGGCGCTCGAAACCGGCCGGCGCCGCGCCTCCAACGGCGTGCAGAAGCCGCTGTGCATCGTCGCCGAGACCATCAAGGGCAAGGGCATCAGCTTCTGCGAGGACGTCGCCGGATGGCACGGCAGGGCCACCAACCTGGAAGAGACGAAGAAGGGCCTGGCCGAGTTGGGTCTGACCGACAAGATCGAGCTCGACGCGTTGCTGGCCAGGGCAAAGGCGTACCAGAAGGACGTTGACAAGAAGCTCGACGCCAAGCTGCCGCACTTCAGCCGCGACTACTGGTGGAACTCCGGGCTCGACATGCAGGTGAAGATGAAGCCGACGCGCATGGGTTTCGGCGAATCGCTGGCCGAGAACGGCAGCGACGACCGCGTTTGCGCCCTCGGTCTCGACATCTCCGGCTCCATCACCATCAGCGAGTTCTACGCCAAGCATCCCGAACGCAAGCCGCGCTGGCTCAGCATGGGCATCGCCGAGCAGTCGGCGACCTCGGTGGCGGCGGCGCTGGCCCGTGAAGGGAAGCTGCCGGTCTTCGGTACCTACGCGACGTTTGCAGCGGCGCGCAATCTCGACCAGATCCGCACCTCGATTTGTTACGGCAATTTCAACGTGATGATCGCCGGCGCGCATGGCGGCGTTTCCGTCGGTCCCGACGGCGCGACGCACCAGGCGCTGGAAGACCTGTTCGCCGTCTGCGGGCTGCCCAACATGAGCGTGGTTGTTCCCTGCGACAGCGTCGAAACCAACAAGGCCACCACCTACCTGCTCATGAAGCACAACGGCCCGAAATACATCCGCTTCGCGCGCGAGGCCACTCCGATCGTCACCGACGAGAACACGCCCTTTGTCTTCGGCAAGGCCAATGTCATCCGCCTGCGCGAGACCAATGCCGAATTCGCCAAGGCATTCGAGACGAAGCTGGAAGCCAACTATCGCAACGAGAATGAAGACCTGGCCATCATCGCCAATGGCCCGATGGTGCCCGAGGCTATGCGCGCCGCCTACATCCTGAAGCAGGAGTTCGGCTACGAAACGCGCATCATCAACCTGCACACGCTGAAGCCGGTGGATGAGGGAGCGATTGTGCGCGCCGCCAAAGACACGGGCGTGGTCATTACCGCCGAAGAGCACCAGATCGGCGCCGTGGCATGGAAGGTCAGCAACGTCATCACCGCCAGCCCGGAGATTTACGGCACCCCGGTCATCACCGGCGCCATCGGCGTTAAAGACCGCTTCGGCGATTCCGGCGCACCTTGGGAACTGATCAAGGAATTCGAGGTCTCGGCCGAGCACATCGCGCAAAAAGCGGTCGAGTTGATGAAGCTGAAGAAAAAGCGGATCGTCTGCCCCGTCGAGCCGGAGCTGGTGACCGTGCGATAAGAACAAATCAGCCGCTGATGAACGCTGATAAATCTCTTTGAAGGGGCGCGGCTTCAGCCGCACCGTATAAGT
>JBOGLI010000316.1:0-5860 GCA_050746165.1 Terriglobales bacterium
GGTGATGACCATGAAGATGATGAGCAATACCAGCATCACGTCCACCATGGGGGTGACGTTAATGTTGGAGTTCATCGGGAGTGGACGTTTTCCAAGTGACATTTTTCAATCTCCCCCGCGTGCGCCAGCCCGGGTCCGGGTTGGGAGGAAGCGGCCCCGGGGAGGAATTCCTCGGCGGGGCCGCCCAACTCATGCGCGCGGAACGAAAAAAACTACTTCCGGGCCAGACTGCGGCGCTTGAGGAAGTAGTCGATCAGCTCGGAGGAGCTGTTGTCCATCTCGACGTCGAACGCTTCCACACGGCCGGACAGGTAGTTGTACATCATCACGGCCGGGATGGCGACGAACAGGCCGACGGCGGTGGTTACCAGCGCTTCGGCGATACCGCCAGCGACGGCACCCAGACCGGTCTGCTTGGATTCGGCGATACCGCGGAAGGCGTTCAGAATGCCGACCACGGTGCCGAACAGTCCGACGAAGGGAGCAGTGGCGCCGATGGTGGCCAAGCCGCCCAGTCCGCGCTTCAGTTCGGCGTGAACGATGGCTTCGGCTCTTTCCAAGGCGCGACGGCTGGCTTCGATCTGCTCGCCGGGGATGTCGGTGGTCTCGCCGTGGGCCTTGAATTCCTGCAGGCCGGCGGTGACAACCTTCGCCAGGTGCGACTTCTTGTTACGCTCGGCGACGCGGATGGCCTCGTCGATCTTGCCTTCACGCAACGCGCCGGCGACGGCGGGAGCGAAGGCACGCGACTGCTTGCGCGCCGCGCTGAACGCCATCCAGCGGTCGATCATCACGCCAATCGACCAACCCGACATGACGAACAGAACGACGACGACGATCTTGGCCAGAATTCCCATCTGGTGCCACAGGGAAATGGGGTCCCAGCCCGGCATGCCGCCGGTGTCCTGGAAAAGGAACATCGCAGCGGTATGGGCATGTGAGTAAGCCAGAGTTGCCATATTGGTTACGAGCATGAGTTTGTTTATTCCTCCTCAAACTTCCGATCAGTTTCAAATTCAGGGCCGAGTGCCTGGTGCAGAATATCTACCCAGAGCCAATTCGCTAAGCACCCGGCACGAAGCACTCAGCACTGCGGCATCAACATGCATTGCCCGCTGTGGTAGGATGCGGCGGCGGGAACTAAGCTGCCCGCCCACCGCTTTCCTGAGTACATTCTCCGTACGAAAAACTGCCTGGACCTTCCGTTCACCCCTCCGGAGCAGGGGCGAAGCGCCTCCGCATCAGCCGGAGAGAGTGAAGTTCACGGTGATCTGTGTTTCGACTTCCACCGGTTCGCCGTTCAGGAAGTAGGGCTTATAACGCCACTGCTTCACCGCATCCACCGCCGCGCCGGTGAGCATGGGATGGCCGCTCACCACGTGCAGGTTCTGGATGGTGCCGTCCTTGGCGATTAGCGCCTGCAGCACGACCGTGCCCTGGATGCGCGCCTGGCGCGCCAACGGGGGATACGACGGTTTCACCTGGTGAATCAACAAGCCTTGCGAGACGCCCTGCGACACGCGCACGCGTTGCGGAGTGGCCACCTTCGGCACCGGCACCGGGGTCGAGCTGATAATGCCGCCGATCACGCCGCCCATCTGACCGCCGGGTACGCCACCGGGAACGCCGCCCACCACTCCGCCAATCGCGGAGGCGGGGGGAGTGTCCTCTTCCTTGATCATCTTCACTTTTTCAGGAATTTTCGTAGGGGTGCGCAATTCGCCCTGGTCGATTTCGCTGACGATCTTCTGCACCTTCACGACCGGCGCGGCTGCCGGAGGCGGAGGCGGCGGAGGCGGCGGAGGCGGCGCCACCAGGAATGTCATCAACTGTTGCTTCGGCAGGGCATCCGTATAAATCAGCGGGATCAGGATCAGCACGCCGATTAGAACTCCCTGCAAGATGAAGGAGAGTAGCGTAGTGGCCCCGCGGCGCTTGCCGCCGGCCCTTCCTCCCGATTCAATCAGGCTGTCTTCAAACATGGCACAGTTCTCCGCTTCTCAAGGGTCCGATGATTACTTAGACACCGATCGCAAAGTTTTTGCTCCCAATGATGCGCAGCCGCTCCCGATTTTTCGGGAGATTGCATACCACTTTTGTTGCGCGCCCAACCGACAACGGGCAAATGTTGGGAGCGCGGGGCCGAGATTAGGGCTTATCCCTTAGCCCGAACCTTTTCGCGACGGCCCGTAGAGGCGACCGCCACCGGCGCCGCATGGCCGGCTCTCCGCAAACGCCAATCCTGGTATGCGACCAGCATCGGGGAGGCGATAAAGATCGAGGAATACGTACCGATCAAGATGCCAATGACCAGGGCCAGCGAGAAACCGTGCAGCACTTCGCCGCCGAAGATATACAAAGACAACACCGTCAGGAACGTCAGGCCCGAGGTCAATACCGTTCGGCTCAGCGTCTGGTTGATGCTGCGGTCGACGATATCGGCCAGCGATTCGCGGCGAAGCAGTTTAACATTCTCGCGAATGCGGTCAAACACCACGATCGTATCGTTCATCGAGTAGCCGACCAGGGTGAGGATGGCGGCGATCACGGTGAGCGAGATTTCAGTATTCAAAAGCGAGAACATGCCGATCGTGATCAGCGTGTCGTGGAAGCAGGCGACGACGGCGGCCACGCCGTAGATCAGCTCAAAGCGGAACCACAGGTACACGAGCATGCCGAGCAGCGAATAGACGACGGCCCACTTGGCCTGCGTCTGGAGCTGCTTGCCGACCTGGGGACCGACGATCTGCACGTCGCGAACACCGAAGTCGGAGGTGTAATACCCGGTCTTCAGCGAATTGATCACCGCGTCGGGAACGCCCGCCTCGCGCAGTTCGTCCAGCGACGAAAGCACGCCGCCCTTGGTCTTATAGCGGAAATCCCCGATCTGCTGCGCGATGGCGTTATAGCGCGGCGCGGCGTCGGTTCCCAAGTGCAACGGATCCTGGGTGAGCAGGAACTCGCTAATGTCCTGCACGCTGGAGTTGTTCAGGTCTTTCTTGCCGGCGGGAGCATCCGGCGGCTCGAGCGCCGAAACAATCTTGTTTCGGCCTGCCTCAATGGCCTGTTCGCTGGTCTCGCGCAAGTCGAGCGCGACCATGACTTCGTTATCGCTCGCGCTGCCGTAAGCCTGGATACGGGCATTGTGCGCGCCGGCGCGATCCATGTCGGCGCGAATCTTGGCGTTGTCCGGCGTATGAGTGAACTTCACCTCGACGACGGTTCCACCGCGGAACTCGACTCCCAACGGAACGCCGTGCCAGAACACCATGCTGAGAATGCCGGCCACACTGAGCACCAGCGACATGGCGAGGAAGTACCATTTGTACTTCAGGAATTGAATGTTCGGATTGCGAAAGAACTCCATGTTTTCCCTTGAGGCTTGAGGCCGGAGGCGTGAGGCTTGAGGAAAGCCTCGTCCCTAGTGCCTCACGCCTCGTGCCTTTGCTAAATACTCAGCGCTTCCCCGCGCTTGAGGTTGTTCAAATGCGCGTCGAAAATCACGCGCGAAACGAAGACCGCGGTGAACAGGTTCGCCAGCAGACCGAAGGTCAGCGTAACGGCGAAACCCTTGACCGGCCCGGTCCCGAAGATAAACAGGATGACGGCGGAGACGATGGTAGTGACGTGCGTATCGACGATGGTGATCCAGGCGCGCCCGAATCCCTGCTCGACCGCCGAAGGCGCGGTCTTACCGTTGCGCAATTCCTCGCGGATACGTTCGAAGATCAGCACGTTCGAGTCGACGCCCATACCGACGGTCAGAATTACGCCGGCGATGCCGGGCAGGGTCAGCGTCGCGCCGCTGAACCCAAGGAATCCGAGCAGGATCACCAGGTTGAGGAAAAGCGCGAGGTCGGCGTTGATGCCCGCACCGCGGTAGTAGATCAGCATGAACACCATGACGGCGAGCATGCCGACGGCGGCGGCCATCACGCCGTGCCGGATTGAATCGGCGCCGAGCGAGGGGCCGACCACGCTCTCGCTGAGATAGGTAATCCCCGCCGGCAGCGCGCCGGAGCGCAGGATCATGGCCAGGTCCTTGGCCTGCTGTTCGGTAAAGGAGCCGGTGATGCGGCCGGTGTCGTGAATCTGTTCCTGGATGGTGGCGACTTCCTGGACTTTGTTGTCGAGCACGACCGCCAGCTTGTCGCCGACATGGCTTCCGGTGAACTGGGCAAAGCGGCGGCCACCCTCGCCGGTCAGGATGAATTCGACGGCCGGACGGTTGTTCTCGTCGGCGGTGGGATTCGCGGTGCGCAGGTCATTACCGGAAACCGCGGAAGTCCGGCTCACGACATACCAGACCTGCTGTTCATTGGCGCTCGACTCTCCGGCCGCGCCGGCCTTGCCCTGCATCAGTACCGCATCCGCGGGGAGAACACCGTTGTAGGTCTGCAGAGCTTCCTGTTCAGAGGAATAAGGGCCGCCAATCGCCTGCCGGATCTCCAGCATGGCGGTGGATTGCATGATTTCCTTCACGCGGGCGGGGTCGTCGACACCGGGAAGCTGGACCAGGATCTGGTACTGGCCGAGGCCGTGTTCCTCGATCACCGGCTCGCTGACGCCAAGCTGGTCGATGCGATTGCGGATCGTCTCGATCGCCTGGGTGACGGCCTGTTTCTTCATCGCGGTCGCGGCTTGCGGCTTCATGGACACGGTCCACGAGTTCTGCGAACCGGAGTTCAGGTCGTAATCGGGAAGATGGTCCTGCACGATGGAGCGCAGGTCGCCGGAGGATTCCGGCGGCACGCCCTTGATCTCGATCAGCTCGGGATGCGCGGTCGGGTCGGGCTTGGTGATCGAGGCGTACGCGATGTTCCGCGACTTCATGTCCTCTTTCAATCGCTCGATGGCGCGGTCGGTATCGGCGTTGACGGCGTCATTGACCTTCACCTGAAGGATCAGGTTGGTGCCGCCCTTAAGGTCGAGGCCGAGGCTGATGCGCTTCAGGATCGCTTCCTTCAGCGCAGTACCGCTAAAGCCGCTGGGAACGCCGAAAATGCCGAAGAGGAACACCAGCATGACGGCAACGATGAAAATGGTTTTCCAGAGTAACGTCTTGTTCATTGGGCTTATGGCTCTGGGCTTCGGGCTTTAGGCGGGCGCTTCGGGCAGAAACGCCCAAAGCCCGGAGCCCAAAGCCCGAAGCCCTATTTTGTTTCTTCGGGTCCCACCAGGGAGACCACTGCGCTCTTCGCAACTTCCAGCCGCAGATTATCGGGAGGGACGCGCAGATGGAGCGCGGTATCGCGCAAGGCAACGATCGTGCCGGAAATGCCGCCCTGGGTAACAACCCGGTCGCCGGTCTTCAGATCGTTGATCATCTGCTGCCACTTCTTTTGCCGTTTCTGCTGCGGGAGGATGAGAAGGAAATAGAAAATTACGAAAATCAGCACCAGCGGCAGCCACATCAACGCGCTGCCGCCCCCGCCCGTAGCCTGGGCCAGGACTGCCATAGTGAATTGCAAGCTGGTCAACTCCTGCGTTCTCCCCGTGCCTTCCGGTCTGCAACGCTTACAACGGGCACGTCGGATGGCGGCGGTTTCGTTTTCCCAACCCAAGTTCAGATGGGTTACCCGAAGCACACCGATACTGCCGAAAAATCCCTACGGGTGGATCTCTAAAAGGTCCCGGGGGCTCCTCCTGCCTGAACGGCATCAGGAGCGGTGGTCGGATCTTCCCGTTGGCATGGGGACTTCAAATTCTGAGACCGGATACCGGAAAGGAATTTCTGAATTCCCCAAGATTATAAAGTTAGCCGCACGCGGCGCATGGTGTCAAGGTAGTACGCCAGATTGTGGATGCTGTTCAGGGTTTGGCCCAGCATCTCGCCGGTCGCGTACAGGTGGCGCAAGTA
>JBOGLI010000317.1:0-2263 GCA_050746165.1 Terriglobales bacterium
TCTTATGGCGGGTCCCGATGCCGCCGAGGGCATTCGAGCATTTCTGGAAAAACGCGCTCCTGAATTTGGCCGAAAGGCGGTCGCGGTTTCGTGAAGGACGGTCTAAGCGGAAAAGTCGCGGTAATCACAGGCGGATCAGGAGCGATCGGCGCCGCCGTCCTTCGGGCCTTTCAAGATGAAGGAGCGACCGCAATCTCATTCGACATCGCGCCCGGCGCAGGCCATCCATGGATCGCCTGCGATGTGCGCAGCGACGAGTCAGTAGCGGACGCCATCAGGAAAGTGAAGGAGCAGTACGATCGAATCGACATCGCCATCCACGCTGCCGGAATCTCTCGCGACGCCGTAGTGTGGAAGCTTTCCGTCGATGACTGGGACGCGGTTCAGCAGGTAAACCTGAGAGGCGCGTTCCTGCTGACGCGCCACGTGGTCCCGTTGATGAGAGCTAATCAAGGTGGAAGCATCGTGTTCATCGGCTCGATCAACGGTTCGCGCGGGAAATTTGGCGCCGCTGCGTACTCAGCGAGCAAGGCGGGATTGCTCGGCTTCGCGAAATCGTTGGCCCGCGAGACAGGTAAATTTGGCGTGCGGGTGAACGTCATCGAGCCCGGCTGGGTTCGCACGCCGCTGACCGAAGCTGTGCGGGAGGAAGTCCGAAATCGCGCTTTGGCGGAGTCACTGGTCGGCAGTTTTGTCGAACCGTCCGACATCGCCTCGGTAGCGGTGTTCCTGTGCAGCAACGTGGCGCAGCGCATTACAGGCCAGGTCTTGCGGGTGGATGGCGGGCAATTTCTCGGACCTACGTGAGGAATATAGGAGATCGAGTATGGCGGAGTTCAACCAGATCCGATGTTCGCGTTGCGGCCGGTTATCGACGGTGCAGGACAAGTTCTGCTCTGAATGTGGGATGTTCCTGCGAGATGCCTACCTTGATCAGCGGCTGTTATTGACGATGGTCCACGAGCGCGATGGCCTCTCCCAGGAGGCTAGACGCGAAGTGGAACGATTGCTGGCCGTCGCTCCGGAGCACGCACTCGGAAATCACCTGTTGGGGACGCTCTGCTTCCATCATGGCACCCTGGATACTGCCATTCAGTACTATCGAGAGGCGGTGGCGCAAGCTCCTCAGTTTGTGCTCGGCCACTACGACCTCGGAGTGGCTTACTACCATCGCGGCCTGATGACCGACGCGGCGCGCAGTTTTCGCCGTTGCCTCGATCTCGATCCGAACTACAACGCCGCTCATTACCGGCTGGCTCTCGCGGTGTTCCACAGCGGTGATCTCGAGTTGGCTCGCGAGCACTTCGAGTTGTCGATCGCGCTCACGCCGGAGTACGTGATGGCCCATTACCACCTTGGCGTGATCTACGAACGTCGCGGCGACTTCGAGATCGCGATTCGCGAGTTCGAGCGCAGTTACGAAGAATCGGTGGGCGACGTCAGCAGCCTCTTTCATCTGGCGCAGATCCGTCGCGCGATGGGCGACCCCGCTGCCGCCGACGAACTGCTTCGCCGCGCCTGTAAAGCGCATGCTGCACCGGCCCAGGCCCAATGAATCGAGGAGGCGCGATGGCAGCTTCCGAACAATTCGATTTCGTCTACGACTGGGCCAACCACGGTCCGCGCGCCGCGACCTGGCCTGCGCACGTCATGATCGACGATGAGACGCTGCGCGATGGTTTGCAAAGCCCTTCGGTTGTCGATCCTCCCATCGACGCAAAAGTTCGCATTCTCTACCTGATGGAGTCATTCGGCATCGAAACCGCCGATGTGGGTCTGCCCGGAGCGGGCACCCGTCAGCGCGAAGATGTGTTGCGCCTGTGCCGAGAAATGTCGGATCGTCACATGCGCATCCGCCCGAACTGCGCCGCTCGCACGATGATCGTCGATATCCGGCCCATTGCCGAGGTTTCGCAACTCGTTGGCATTGCGATTGAGACCTGTCTGTTTATCGGCAGCAGTCCGATCCGGCAGTATGCGGAAGGGTGGGACATCGAACGCATCCGGCGGCAGTCGGTGGAAGCGATCTCATTTGCGACCCGCGAAGGTCTTCCAGTCATGTTCGTCACCGAGGATACCGTACGCTCCTCGCCGAATGACATGCGCGTTCTCATCACGGCGGCGATCGAAGCTGGCGCCGCGCGCGTCTGCTTGTGCGATACCTGTGGTGCTGCAACGCCCGAAGCGACATTCAATCTCGTAACCTTCGTCAAAGAACTGATCTCGGAAGTTGCGCCACAGGTCGGCATCGACTGGCACGGCC
>JBOGLI010000318.1:0-2187 GCA_050746165.1 Terriglobales bacterium
TTCCACTACAGGCACTCGTTATCCACAAGATTTCGACGAGGTGCCTTCGAATGTACTTGCGGCAATCGCGCGCAGCGTTGAACCTAGGTGTCCATGGGGGGTGGCCTTGAAGAGAGAGCCCGACGGACCCCAGGAATGGATGCCAGAGTCGGAGCTGCGCGACGCGCTGGTTCCGGGGGAGTTGCCGCAAATGTTGCGCGGCCGCAATCTCTTTTGGATTAACATCCGGAAATTTCTTAAGAGCAGCGATTCCGACCTACCCGCGGAAAATTATCTTCTCCACTGGCAATCGGTGTACCAGTGTTTCCTGGAGGAGGACGCCGCTGCGCTGCGCGGGCTGTCGTACGTGACCACGGAAGACCCGTTCGCGCGCAAGAAACAACACTGAAGGAGTTAGTAGCTAGGAGTTAGGAGTTAGGGCCGTGCACCCGCTAGAATGCGGGTGTGCTAACTCCTAACCGCTAACTCCCAACTCCTCGATCATGTCCCAGCCCGGCGATTTCGCGTTCACGGTCAAGCAGCAGGCCGACATCGTCCGCATCATCGGCGAGTACATCAAGCTGAAGCGCTCGGGCGCGCAGAACTACACCGGGCTTTGTCCCTTCCATAACGAAAAGACTGGATCGTTTTCCGTGCACGCGACGCGGCAGTTCTATCACTGCTTCGGCTGCGGCGCCTCGGGCGACGTCTATTCGTTTGTCCAGAAGATCGAGAACATCACCTTTCCGGAAGCGGTGCGGGAGGTCGCGCGCAAGTGTGGCATTCCGATGCCGAAGATCACGTTCAGCAGCCCGGAGGAGGCGCGCGAGGCGAAGCAGCGCATCGCCCTGGTAGAGATGCACGAGAAGGCCTGCGCCTGGTTCCAGGAGCAGTTGCGGCGTCCGGAGGCGGCGCATGCGCGCGAGTATCTGGCAGGGCGCGGCCTGTCGCAGGAAACGATCGAGAAATTCCGCATCGGCTACGCGCCCGATTCCGGCTTCCTGCTGCGCGACCGTCTGAAGGGCGAGTACGACGAGGAGTTGCTGAGGGCGAGCGGCCTGTTTTCGTGGAAGGAAGACGAGCGGCTATCGGCTCCCGGTTCCCGACTCCCGGCCGAAGAAGCCACGAATCCTGACCCGCCGAAGGCCGAGAGCCGAAAGCCGACAGCCATTTATTCCAAGTTCCGTAACCGGGTGGTGTTCCCGATCTGTAATGAGGGCGGGAAGGTGATCGCGTTTACCGGACGCACGCTTGCCACCGACGATAAGGCCGGGCCGAAGTACCTGAATTCGCCGGAGACGGCGATCTACTCGAAGTCGCGCGTGCTGTTCAATCTGGACAAGGCGAAGGAATCGATTCGCAAGCTGGACTACGCCATCCTGGTGGAAGGCCAGATGGACTGCATCAGCGTCTTTGCCGCCGACCGGCACAACGTGATCGCCTCATCGGGTACGGCATTTACCGAGCCGCAGGCGAAGTTGCTGGCGCGCTTCAGCCGGAGGATCGTCGTGAACTTCGATCCCGACACAGCGGGTGCGGCAGCCGCGGAACGCTCGCTGGGCCTGCTGGTCGGGGAAGATTTCGAAATTAAGGTGCTGACGCTGGAGCAGGGCTTCGACCCGGACCTGTTCATCCGGCGAAAAGGCATCGCCGCGTATGACGCTGCCCTAAAGGCGGCGCCGCGCTATTTCGATTACCTGATCGACCGCGCGCGCACGCTGTTCCCCCCGCGCACGCCCGAGGCAAGACAGAAGGCTGTGAACTACCTGATCCCGCATATTCAGCGAGTGCCGAGCCGGATCGTGCGCGACGGTCTGTCGGACGAGATCGCGCAGCGGCTAGGCATTGATTCCGCGGTGCTGCGGCAAGAGTTGAAGCATGTGGCCACGGATCGCAAGACGACGCAGGTGAAGGTACAGGCGCATTCGCAGGTCACGCAGGCGGAGCGGATCCTGATTCGCGCGCTGGCGACGGCGAGCGATTTGTCGGGTGATATGGCTGCATCAACGCGGGATGGCGCCGACGAAGCGTTCGTTCCGGCGCGCCAAGCCCGTTTTTACCTGCAGGATGAACGTTTGCACGAGGGCGCAGCCTGCGAGGGGTTGATTGAAAAGCTGATCGCCGCCGACGGGCACGATCCAATGGCCGTCGCCGAAGGCGACCAGGAACGCGCGCTGCTGGCCGACATCCTGATGGACGAGCAAGAGG
>JBOGLI010000319.1:0-1722 GCA_050746165.1 Terriglobales bacterium
AGTGAGAAATATCCAACCGTGGGACAGCAGCAGCCAGTTGAGTAGCGCCGCAATCCCGAGAGGTATAAAACTCAGGTAGCGCAGCAATTTGTGGGAGGCTAGCTGCCAGCTGAAAAGCGGAAACCGCAGCGGATTCAGCAGCGCTCGCTTGTCCCAGAGAGCCCACAAAGCACGCAGGGCAACCCGCACGCGCATCCGGTACTCAGCCGACTCGCTGCCGAGCGCCTGTTCCTGAACGACTGCATCGGGGGCATACACGACGCGGCGGCCCTGCTCCACTACTGCGAGAGGCAACACGAAATCCGGTAACTGGTCGGATCGCATCGGCTTGTACAGTTCGCGCCGTACCGCGTCCACGCCGCCGTCGACGCCGGCAACGGAGCCGATCGCCGACTCACCGGCCCGAAGCGCGTTTTCATAGCGCATATAGGCGCTGCAGCCGTCGCCCACCAAGGACCCTTCGGGGTCGACGTAGAGCATGCGCCCGGACACATAGCCCACCGACGGATCCGAGAAGTACTCCATGAGCTGTTGGATCGTATCGCTGCGATAGATCGAGTTGGCGTCCGCGAAGACGATGATTTCACCGCGCGCCCGTTCGATCATGGCATTGAGCGCCGAGGTCTTGCCGGCGCGGGGCTCCTGACGCCAAAAGCTGACCCGCGGCTCCTGTTGCGCAAGCTGCATCAGCAGCTCATCAGTACCATCTGTCGAAGCATCCGATGCCACCATCACATCCAATAATGCTGGCGGATACTCCTGTGTCAGCTTGTTGCGCACCGTCGTCGTGACGTGGGGCGCTTCGTTGTAGGCCGAAATCACGACCGTGACCGTAGGGGTGATCGGCGCCCGGCGCACGGGCCGCAAGCGCAATCGCCTCAGGAGCGCCACGCAGAGCGGGTAGCCGAGATACGGATAAAGGCCGACGATCAGACCGGCCCAGAAAACACGCTCAGGGGATATCACCATGACTCGGCTGGCGGCACAGCATTACTGCACTGATGGCGGGACTTGCGCCGGGAATTGCGAGCTCATCGGCGAGGTGGGTAGCAACATCGCGGGCGAGGCCATCGGTTGCGGGGTGCCCACGAATGCATAGGCAACCATGACGCCGACCTCGTTCTCCTGGTACCCGTTCGGATTCAATGAAGAGTGCAGGTAGAGGAAGCGCACCGCCAGCCGCTCTCCCAGCTGCCATCGCAGACTCGTGATGAGATTCACCTGATTGTTGGAGCTAAACGAGCTGAACTCCTGGTGCTCGTAAGCCACGCCGACGTTCAGATTCAGGACCGGACCCAGTTGGCGGGCCGCAAACGCACTGGCCACCTTGAGATCGCGGTCGGCGGTGCGGTCTATCTTGTAAAGCTGTTTTACGTCGACCAGGGCGAAATCGAACGCGGTGCGCGAGGCCTGAAAACGGTAGTCGGCGCCAAATTCCCGGTCGGTGAACGGCTGGCCTGTTGCCAAATCGAATGGCACGATGGTCGCAACGGGCGAGTCTATATTGAGGCGAAACATGTTCGCCGCGTCGGCGACCTGCTGCAGGGCGTGGAACGAAATGCGTTGCGTCGGCGATATCAGGCGAGAAAGTTCCAACCTGTAAATCCCTCCAGACGGCGATTCGTCTATGGTCTGGAGGCGCGTCTGTCCCCCAATCACGAGAATGGTCCGGGTCTCCGGACCGACTCGCAGCTTCGTGTAGCCCGCTGAAACGTCCAGTAC
>JBOGLI010000320.1:0-6707 GCA_050746165.1 Terriglobales bacterium
GGCCTGACTCACCTGAAGAGTGCTGAGAATCGTCAGGCGATGCACGCCGCCGGCGCCACCCTCACTGACAGCATGCGCATGTACGAGTGGGGCGTCGAGGGCGGACGTCCGTCCGCCGGATCGTTCGGGGTCTCGCCCGAATGGTTCTACAAAGGTTCGGGCGCGATTCTCCGCGGACACGGCGAGCCGTTGCTGGTTCCTCCGCACGCGCAAGACGGCGGTGAGGAGGCCGAGATCGCCGGCATCTACATCGTCGATCGCGAAGGGTCGCCGCGCCGCATCGGTATGGCTGCCGGCAATGAGTTTTCAGACCACGTCTTCGAGGAGAAGAATTACCTGTATCTTGCCGCCTCCAAGTTGATGACATGTGCACTGGGCCCGGAACTGATCGTCGATGCCGATTTCTGTTCCGTCGCCGGCGACGTCGCCATTGAGCGTGGCGGAAACGTAGTCTGGCGCAGCTCGATTCGCAGCGGGGAAGAGGTCATGTGCCACACGCTCGCCAACATGGAACATCACCACTTCAAGCATCCTGCGCACCGCCGCCCCGGCGACCTGCACGTGCACTTCTTTGGCGCGGACGCTTTCAGTTTCGGCGATCGCATCCAGTTGCAGGACGGCGACGTGATGCAGGTACAATTTTCCGGGTTCGGACGGCCGCTGCGGAATCCGGTCCGGGTCGATCGCTCTCCGCAGACATTTTTTGCCGTGCAGCCACTGTGACCAGTATTGTTTTCAATCCGAGACTTTGATTTTTGGCATTCCGAGCGCAGAGGCCAATCTGCTGTTGATTTAGCAGGACACAAGTGAAGATCACCCGCATCGATACCATTCCAGTTCGTGTTCCCTTGCGCGCCGATCGGATGATCCGCTCCGCTCGCGGAACGCACGCGACCTCGCCCTTCCTGCTCGTCAAGATCTACACCGACGAAGATATCGTCGGACTGGGTGAAGTTTCCTGCACTCCCCGTTGGAGCGGCGAGGATCATTTCACCGCGCAGCATTTCATCCAGACCATCATCGGTCCATCGTTGATCGGCGAAGATCCAACGCGAATCGAAGACCTCAACCTCAACATCGAGCGCGGAGTCGCGCGCAATCCCTTCACCAAGGCCGCGCTGGAGATGGCGCTCTGGGACATTCTCGGCAAGTCGCTTGGCCAGCCCGTGTACCGCCTGCTGGGAGGTGCGGTGCGCAACGACGTTTCAATCAAGTGGTCGATCACCGGACAGGAGCCACCCCGCGCCGCTGAAATCGCCTCCTGGGCGGTGCAGCAGGGATTCGCTGCGATGAAAGTGAAGGTCGGCCTCGATCCTGCTTCCGACGTTGAGCGCGTCGCCGCCGTACGCAAAGAAATCGGTAGCGGTATTCGCCTCGGCGTCGACGCGAACGGCGGTTGGCCGGTTCGCACCGCGCTGAAGATCATCCCACGCCTGAAAGAACAGGATATTTTCTTCGTCGAGCAGCCGGTGCCTGCATGGGACATCGCCGGCATGGCGCAGGTCCGACGCCGCATCTCGCTTCCGGTGATCGCTGACGAGAGCGTCTACACCACGCACGATGCCATGGCCTTGGTGCGCGCCGATGCCGCCGATGTATTGTCTGTGTACGTCGGCAAGGCGGGCGGAATTTCCAACGCGCGCAAGGTGGTCGCGGTCGCTGAGGCCGCGGGTGTGGCCTGCACGATTGGTAGCAACCTGGAGATGGGTATCGGCAGCGCGGCCATGATTCACCTCGCCATGGCCACTCGCGGCGTCCGCGCCGAAGAATTCCCGTGCGACATCATCGGTCCGCTGTATTACGAGGACGACCTGCTCGTCGAGCCGTTGCATATCTCCGATGGCAAAGCGCGCCCGCACGAACGCCCCGGGTTGGGCGTCGAACTGGATGAAGAGAAAGTCCGCCGCTATACGGTCTCCTGAACGAGCGAACCAACTTCACGGTAAGGGTTTTTCTGCCGATTGGCGACCGGCGCCTGATTTACACCCCTGCCGCCCACGTGTCGGCCGAACCCCGCACCGTGCCTTTGTCCCGCACGAACTCCGCGCAGTGCGCGGCCCCGGCGCCTTCCACCAGTTCTTGCTTCCGCGTCACGGTGTGCCCCATCGCCGTCAGCCGGTCGAGGATTTCCTGCGGCACGGTTTCCGTGAAATCGAATTTCAAAAACTCCAGAGGCTCTCGGTCGCAAACCGAGAGCCGCGGCAGCGGCAATGCTTCGAAAGTCCGAATTCCGCCATCGACGATGCGATGCACAAGCTGTGCGCACACATTGATGATCGGTCTACCGCCACGCGTCCCCAGCGCAATCTCCCGGTCAGCCACTGAAAGGAGAATTGGCGAAACATTGCTCAGCGGACGTTTGCCCGGCGCGATCGAGTTCGCCCGGCCCGGCCGCGGATCCAGTCGCGACATCCCGTGCCCGAGGATCACTCCCGTGCCGGGCACGGTGACGCACGATCCGAATGCCAGCCCCTGCGAAAGCGTCGCCGACACCATGTTGCCTTCGCTGTCGGCCGCCGAAACATGAATCGTCCCCGGTGGCGCGGGTAAGCCGGTGGCCGCCGGTGGCCCGATGCTCTCCGGAAACTGCCGTAACGTTTCCGTTCGGCCCAGCGCGTATTCCTTCGACATCAGCCGCTCGGCCGGGATGTCGATAAATCGCGGATCGCCGAGATAGGTCAGGCGGTCCTGCCACGCCATCCGCATCACCTCGCCCAGGCGATGCCAGTACGCGGGGTCTTCGAGCGAGAATGAAGCAGGGAAGCAGTCGAGAAAGTTAAGGATCTGGAGCGTCGTGAGTCCGCCCGCGGGAAGGCTCGACCCGAACACCGTATTTCCGCGGTACGTCGTCTGCAGCGCCGGTTCGACGCGGGGCGAGTAGCTCGCCATGTCGTCCGCGTCCAGCACGCCACCGATCTCGCTGATGTAACTTCCGATTTTGCGCCCGAGTTCGCCGGAGTAAAAGTCCTTCCAGCCGATCGCGCTGAGGCGTGCGAGCGTTGTCTCCAGGTCGGGCCGGTGCCAGATGTCGTTCCGGTCCGGCGGTGTCCCGTTCGGCATCAAGTGCCGGCAGCTCGGTTCGAATTGTTTCAGAACAGGCAGCCGGCGCCCGATTGCGGCTGCGGTCGGACCGTAAGGGAACCCGTCGGCGACGAGGCGCTCGCAAGGTGCGATGATCTGCGGCCAGCGCAAACGACCCCAACGCTCCCACAGCGTTCCGACGCCTGCGATGAACCCAGGCACCGCGACCGATAGCGGCCCATTGACGTTCACATCACCGGGAACACCGCAATCGTATTCGCTTTCATTGATACCTCGCTTCCCAGGCTCGGCAGCGGTGAAAGCGTACATGCGCTCGCCGGCCTTTCTAGGCGCGATGGCATTCGCATCGAGCGTCCAGACTTGCGGCTCGCCTGCCTTGCGCACCAATGCGCACAGGATGTAGCCGCCCAGGTCCACCGACTCGGGTTCGAGCACGGCGCACGCCAACGATGCCGCCGCGGCTGCGTCCATCGCATTGCCGCCCTGCGCGAGCATCTCGGCGCCGGCCCGCGCTGCCGCAGGCGGTCCGGTGGCGACAACTCCGCCGCGGCATTCGATGTCGCGTCCTTCGATGAAATGGGTCGGGGTGGAACCCGCGGAAGATGGCATATCGCAGTTCGATATACGTGGCCGGAAGGCCGCAGGCAATGCAAATTTTGCTATTTTTCAGTGTTCATTTAGCTGAACGCTTGTTGTATAACCTGATTGCATCCTATCATGACGTTCGGGGTAGTCAACGCGCTGCGTGGGCTCCGGTGCGAGATCGACGTCATGAAAGGTCGTTGAACGATGGAACCTGTACCGCAAATTCCAATTGAGGAAGTAACTGTCTTCGCCACCGGGCTCGACCATCCCGAAGGCCTCGCCTTCGACCGTGAAGGATACCTTTGGGCCGGCAGCGAGTAGGGACAGGTCTACCGCATTGACCCTCAGGGAAAAGTCGAAGTCATTGCCCGCGTGGACGGCTTCTGCTGCGGGCTGGCGTTCTCTCCCGCCGACGAACTCTTCCTCTGTCATCCGCGACTTGGCGTGGTGAAGATCTGCCGTGACGGCTCACACTCCGTTTTTGCCGATCATGCCGCCGGCCAGCGCATCGCGTACGCGAATTTTGCCGTCTTCGATCGCGCTGGAAATCTCTGGGTCACCGACTCCGGCAATTGGAAGAAGCACAACGGCTACCTCCTCCGCTTCACGCCCGATGGAAAAGGCACGATCGCCGCTGGTCCGCTTGGCTACGCGAATGGCCTGTCACTCAGCGCTGACGAGAAGCGCCTGTTCATGGTCGAGAGCGATAGCGACCGCATTCTCCGCTTCGACGTGAATCCCGACGGTTCCGTCGGCGCCCCGCAAGTTTATGCCGAGAATGTCGGCCGATTGCCCGACGGCCTTGCCCTCGATGCGGAAGAAAATCTTTATGCAACGTGCTACGCCTCCGACGAAATTCACCGCTTCAGCCCCTCGGGCGAACGCGTGGTGATGGTCTATGACCGTTACGGTCTTACCGTCGGCGGACCGACCAACGTCGCCTTCGGCGGCAAGGATTTCGACGAACTCTTCATCGCCAATCTTTCGCGGTACACCATCACGCGTTTTCGCGCGGGCAAGAAGGGACAGCCGCTGGTGAACCGAGGTCAGCAGTGATCATCGAACTCAAGAACAAAATCGCCATCGTGACCGGCGGATCGCAGGGGATTGGCCGTGCCATCGCCGAAGCCTTTGCCGAAGCCGGGGCGTCGGTGTTCATTGCCGACATCGACGATGAGATGGGCGCCGCGGCGGTGCAGGCGATCCGTGAAAAAGGCGGAGACGCGACGTACTGTCATGCTGACGTGAGCGTCGAGGCAGATGCCGCCGCCGTTACGAAACAAGCGGCTGCGAAGCACAACCGCATCGACGTGCTCTGCAACAACGCCGGCTATCTCGCCAAGTTTCACGCTTTGGAAGATGCCCCGGTCGAGGAGTGGGAGCGCAATTTTGCCGTCTCGCTGATGGGAACGCGCCACTTCACGCGCGAGGCCCTGCGCTGGATGGTCCCGCAACGCAGCGGCTCGATCGTCAACATCGCCTCGGTGCAGTCGCTTGCCGCGGCGCGCAATTCCGTCGCTTACAGCAGCATCAAAACCGCGCTGGTGGGATTCACTCGTTGTGTTGCTTACGACTACGGCCCGCATAACATCCGCGTGAATGCCATCTGTCCCGGCGCCATCCAGACCCGCATTTCGCCCAAGCCCGGTGACGAGGTGTACAAGCGCCAGGTCGAAAAGACATTTCTCGGACGCGTCGGGCAGACGCATGAAATTGGCGGTGCGGCGGTCTTCCTTGCCTCCGACGCCGCGTCTTACGTTACCGGCGCCGTGCTGGCCGTTGATGGAGGCTGGAGCGCGATGTAACCGGTTCTTGGCCGAAGTCGGATAGCGGAACTAGTTCACCTTATGGAATCAGGCTGCCTCCTGCATGCATGAAATCGCCGCTGGATTACCAATCAGTTCCATCGATGTCGTCACCGTCATCGTGTACCTGGCCATCACGCTCGCCGTCGGCTTTTACGCGGGCGCGAAACGCGAAAAGACATCCAAGGGCTACTTCATGGCCGACAAGCAGTTGCCCTGGTATGTCATCGGCACTTCCATGGTCGCCGCCGATCTGGGCGCGCAGCACTTCATCGCGCAAGTTGGGGCCGGGTATGCGCGCGGCATCGTCATCGCCGCTTTTGGCTGGAATGCCTGGATCGTTTACACCTTCCTCATCTGGATTTTCCTGCCGTATTACATGCGCTCGAATCTGTACACGATGCCTGAATTCCTCGAGCGCCGATTCAACTCCGCCTGCCGTAATCTCTTCGCCATCTTTCTGACCGTTGGTTACGTGGCCTCGCTGATCGGCGGCTCGATTTATGCCGGAGCGCTGATCCTGCAAAGTATCTTCGGCTTCAACATACTGACGGGCATCATCGTCCTCGGCGTTGTCACCGGGATTTACACGCTTTACGGCGGACTGAACTCGGCCGCATGGACCGACTTCCTGCAGATGGCCATCCTGCTGACCTGCGGCCTCGTCGTGCCGATTCTGGCCCTGCGGCAAGTCGGTGGCATCGTGCATCTGGTGCAGACGACTCCAACCAAATTCTATTTTTTCCAGCCCCCGACCGATCCGTTATTTCCCGTCACCGGCGTGTTTACCGCGTTCCTGACCATCGGCATCTGGTACAGCTGCACCAGCCAGCACATGGTGCAGCGCTGCCTGGCGGCGAAGAACGAGTGGAACGCGCGAATGGGCATTGTTTTCGCGGGCTTCCTGCACATCGTTCTTCCATTGTTGTTCGTCATCCCCGGCATCATCGCTTATCGCATGATGCCGAACCTGACTCGTCCCGATCTCGCCTACCTGGAATTGCTCGACCGTTTGATTCCGCCCGGATTGCGCGGACTGGTGCTCGCGGCCATGGCGGCGGCGATGATGTCCACGCTCGCCACCGTGCTGAACTCCTCGGCTACTGTTTTGACCCTCGATCTCTATCGCCGGTTTTGGAAACCCGATGCCACCGACGAGCAGCAAGTCAGCTTCGGGCGCTGGAATGGCGCGGCGACGCTCGCCGTCGGCATGTGCATCGCCTATTACTTCAGCCAGGTGAAGGGCTGGTTCCTGTTCGTCCTGGTGCAGAACAT
>JBOGLI010000321.1:0-7060 GCA_050746165.1 Terriglobales bacterium
GGGCAGCAATCGACAATCATCAATCGACAATCGGATTTTTAGCCTTTCGCCCCGTGCAGTTTGATGGAGGCGATTGCGCGCGCCGCCGCGTCCGCGATCGCATTGCTCGGCTTCGAGCCGCAGCATCCACCCTCGGCGGGCGAGAGCACGGTTGCCAGTTGCTTTCCGTAGGAAATCTGCGGAACGGACAGCTGACTCAGTCCGGCTTCAAAGGCGAGACGCACGTATTCGCCCATCTGGCTCGCGCCGGCGATGCAGCCGACATAGGCGCTGATGCTCTTCGCCACCTCGTCCGGAATTTCGTTCATCAGCACCAGGTCGCTGACGGCGAAGCGGCCGCCCGGCTTCAGCACGCGCGCGATCTCGCCGAACACCGCCGGCTTGTCGGTGCTCAGGTTGATGACGCAGTTGCTGATGACCAGATCGACCGAGTTGTCCTCAACGGGGAGCTTCTCGATGATTCCTTTGCGGAATTCGACGTTGGTTGCGCCCAGCTTTGCCGCATTGTCGCGCGCGCGGGCAAGCATGTCGTCGGTCATGTCCACGCCGATCACGCGGCCGGTCGGCCCTACTTTGCGCCACGCCAGGAATGCATCAAAACCGGCGCCGCTACCGAGGTCGAGCACGGTCATGCCCGGCTTGATCTCCGCCAGTGCCAGTGGATTGCCGCAACCGAGGCCGAGGTTGGCATCGCCTGCGATTGCCAGGTCCTCTTTGCTATAGCCGATTACCTGCGCCGCTTCCGCCGTACCGCAACCGCAGCCGGCCGTCTCGCCGCGGGCTACCGACGCATAATGCTCTTTCACCGCTTCTTTCAAGTCTGTGCTCATGAGTTGCTCCTTGTATTTCCAATTTTCACAAGAGAACCGTTGGATTCGCAGTTGTAGTTGGGGCCGCAGCAGCCCGCCGCTTCGAGCGCGTTGTTGAGTAGGCGCAACGCGGCCAGTACTTCGGCGCGCTGCGTTGCAGGGATTGCCTGCATTACGGCGCGGCTGCGATCGTCGACCATCTCGTCGATTCGGCCGCGCACGCGCCGGCCTTCCACCGTGATTTCGACCATGGCCGCGCGCCCGTCGCTGTGTCCGCCACGGACGCGCCGCACCAGGCCGCGCGCTTCCAGTTTCTCGATCACGCGGGTGATGGCGCTGGCGGTGATTTCGGCGGCGGCGGCGAGGTCCATCAGGCGCGCGCCTTCGCGGTCGGCGAGAATGCGCAACATGGATGCCTGTCGTGGGGTCAGTCCCTCGCAGCAGATATCGTCAGGGCCGATGCGGCCGAGCACGCGCTCGGCGCGGTCAATCTCGCGCCGCCAGGATTCGACCGAGTTCTTGGAGGTCTGCGCCACGAACCGAGACTACGCCCCAGTACTTGCATGAGTCAAGCAATTATTTAGGTAACGAATCTGCGGTCCTGGAACTGAAGCAGAAACTGAAACTGCTTTACGCGCTGGCTGCCTGGCCGCCGCCCAACGGCAGGAAGTACTGCGTGCCGCGCACCGGTTCGCTGACTTTCTTCAGCAACTCCTGCAGGTCTTCATTCTGCTCGACGAAGTCGATCTGCGAGGTGTCCACGATGAGCAGGTCGCTGGAAGTGTAGTGAAAGAAGAAGTGCTCGTAGGCGCGGACAACCTCCTCGAGGTAGTCGTCGCTGATGGCCGCCTCGACGGGGCTTCCCTTCTTCTTCAGACGCCGCTTCAGCACCTCGGGCGTGGCCTGAAGGTACACCACCAGGTCTGGCGTCGGAAGCTGCTCGCGGAAATGGTTGTAGTAGCGGTTGTAAACCTCGAGTTCCGGGTCGGTCAGATTGAGGCAGGCGAAGAGCTTGTCTTTTTCGAAAATGTAGTCGGCCACGACCACGTTGCGCGACTTCGGCCCCAGGTCCAGCGCCCGCAACTGCTCGAAGCGGCGACCGAGGAAGGCGAACTGCGCCTGGAAGGCAGCGCCGCGCTCGCCGTCGTAGAAGGCGCGCAGGAACGGGTTATCGTCCGGTTCGGTGACCAGGTGCGCGTGCATCCGCTCCGCCAGGATCGAGGAGAGGGTGCATTTTCCGACGCGTATGGGACCTTCGACGGCGATGTAACGGGGTGACTCGAAGAGATTGGCCATGACCGGGTACGTGAACGAAAACTTGGCGAAGCATAACGCGATGCGGCGAGCGAATCAATTGCGGAATGAGTAAACAATTTTGGCTGATCCACGCAGCCGAAATAGTTTTTCAGTATCTCAGTAGTTCAGTAATTCAGTATTTCGGTATTTCGCTCCGACGATCGCTTCGGGTTCAACCCTACTGAAATACTGACATACTGAAATACTGATCGGTTACGGTTTCTTCCCGCCCGCCAGCACGATCTCCGCCGTCAGGTTCACCTTCTGTCCATCCCATAACCTGCGCAGTTCCGCCAGGATTTCCGTTTCGATGTCGGGCGTGGCCTGCTCCAACACCGGGCGAAACGGCACCGTCACCGCACGGAAATACGCCCACAGTTCCTCGGCGGTTTCGGTCCAAACCCAGGGCACTCGCCGGATTTCATCATGCGGGTCGGCAAAACCGGCGTCGTGCAGCGCTTGCGTGAGCGTTCCCTCCTCGCCGAACTTGAACATCGCCGCTGCTCCCGGCGGGACCTCGGCGCCGGTTCGCCGCAGGATGACGCCGACGGTCGATTGAAAGTAGGGCTGGTCGAAGCTGCCCCAGGCCGCGAACGCCACACGTCCGCCCGGTTTGAGCACGCGCCTGACCTCACTCAACGCACGCGGCAGGTCGGCGAAGAACATCACGCCGAAGCGGCAGGTGACGAGATCGAACTCGCCCTCCGCGAATGGCAGCGCGTGCGCGTCCGCCAGGCGGAACTGGATGTTTTCGAGGCCGCGTTCGCGCGCCCGCTCGGCTGCGATCTTGAGCGGCTCCTCGGAAAGGTCGGTGGCGATCACGTGTCCCGAGGACCCGACCCGCCGCGCCACTTTCAGTGAGGGCGCTCCCGTGCCGCAAGCAAGATCGAGCACGCGTTCGCCCGGCTGCGGATTGGCGAAGTCCACGAGCGCGTCGGTGACGTGCTTGCCCATCTGCGCCGACGGACGCTCCCACCGCGCCGCCGCCTGCAGCTTGGCATGCGCCGCCCAGTTCGCGTCATTCATGCTGCGAACATAACAGATCACGGCTTATATTAAGTTGATGCAAGGTCTCCGTTTCTTTGCGATTGGCTGTCTCGCGCTCGCCCTCGCGGTTCCCGGCGCAACGGCGCAGGACAGCGCCAGCCATGATTGGACGCGCTTCAACTTGGACGCCAGTCGTTCCGGCGATGCGACGGCCCCCACCGGCATCACTTCCGCGAATGTAGCGTCGCTATAGAGACAGCAGGTGCATATCGATGGCACCGTCGATGCATCCGCGATCTACCTGCATGGTGTGACCGTGAACGGCGCCCGCCATGACGTTTTCTTCGTCACCACGACCTACGGCAAAACGCTCGCCATCGACGCCAACAATGGCTCGATTCTGTGGACCTTCACGCCCACGGATTATTCCTCGTGGGCCGGTACCGCGCAGATCACCAATGCAACGCCGGTCGCCGATCCGAATCGCCAATACATCTATGCGGCATCGCCCGACGGGCACATCCAGAAGCTGGCGGTTGCGGACGGGCACGCGGCGTGGAGCACGGCCATCACGCGGCTACCGCGGCGCGAGAAGATTGCGTCGGCGCTCAATTTCGATCGCGGCCACGTGGTCGCCGTAACCGGCGGCTACATCGGCGATGCGCCTCCGTACCAGGGCCACGTCGCGCTGCTCGATGCCGCTAGCGGACGCCTTCTTCACGTGTGGAATTCCCTTTGCAGCGATCGGCAGGAATTGATCGATCCGAAAACCTGCGCGCAAAGCGACTCTGCCATCTGGGCCCGCGGCGGCGCCGTGATCGATCCCGCAACCGGCGACATTGTCGTGGCTACCGGGAACGGCCCGTGGGATGGACATACCAACTGGGGCGACGCACTGCTGGAACTGGATCCGGACGCGACCAAGCTGTTGGCGAATTACACGCCGGCGAATACCGCAGAGTTGGACCAGACCGATGCCGACCTGGGCTCGACCTCGCCAGTACTGCTGGGCGGCGACTACGTTGCGCAGGGCGGCAAGGATGGAACCATCCGGCTGCTCAGCCTGAAACAGATCGCCGGCACGACGCCGCACAAAGGCGGCGAACTGCAGACGGTCTCTACGCCGGGCGGAACAGATCTTTTCAGCACGCCCGCGGTGTGGCACTCCAGCCGAGGCACGTGGATCTTCGTCGCCGATGACCGGGGCACGGAGGCGTGGGACTTCCGCAATGGCAAGCTGACGCGCATGTGGAGCAACGGCAATCACGGCACCAGCCCGATCGTCGCGGGAGGGCTGCTTTATATCTACGATCAGCGCGGCACTCTTCGTGTCTACCAGCCAGAGAGCGGCCATCAGGTAGCGGAACTCGATTGCGGTCCCGGCCACTGGAATAGCCCGATCGTAGTCGACGGAAAGATCGCTCTCCCCGAGGGCAATGCGAACCGTCATAGCACCAGCGGCATTCTCAACATCTGGCGGCTGAAGAGCAGGTGACATTCCGCTTTACGGCTCGGCTCAGTGTGACAAGCCAAAACCATTTCTGATTTCCAATCTCTGATTTCCGATTGCCCACACAGCGCGCCGGGTTCTACGACGAAGGCGGGCGTTGCGGCGGCGCGATGTGTGGGGCACCCGTCCTTCTGCGCCGACGGCCGCTCCCATCGCGCCGCCGCCTGCATTCTGGCATGCGCCGCCCAGTTTGCTTGATCTGCATTTTTATCAGCAGCCTCGTTTCGTTCTGTTACTCTCTCGCCGTGCACGAGAACACGCGATTCAGGCTGGAGGAGTATGGCCTGCTCATCGTCTGGACGATAGTCTTTCTCGCCGCCGTCCCCGCGATATTGTACGTTCCGTTCAGGTACTACGAAGGCTGGGCGGTGCTGGGCGTGATCGCCGCAGAGATCGCGGTCATCATTGTTTTCGTTCACTTGTATCGGTGGAACCGGTATCCAGGCATTGCCCAATCCCACAGTCGTGCCACTCTATTTCGCAATGTGCTCGTGTCTATCCTGCTCATCTGGGCTCTACCGATTTGGGCGCTCCTGGCAAAGATTCACCTGCTGAGGTTAGTGCCGTTTCGTCGTTTAGCCGTGCGCTACGGTTTGGAATTCGAGCACACGAAACGCGAAACTGCTCAAGTAAGTCGCGTTGCCCCGGAAGAATGCCGTCCGGGAGAGATCGGCAGGGTAATCAGCGTTCGCGTTGCGACTGAGAACGAATTCAACGCGAGTGCCGCAGAACCGGCAGGTACAGTTTTTTACACCTTGCGATTTGCAGACGGGCAGCGTCTGGAGATTCCAGAACGCGAAATCATTCCCGCAGACTAATCAAACTGGCCACTCAATCTCCCGTTCTACCCGAACTTTTTTCTAACCTCACCGGAATAAAACTCGCGCTCTCCGGTTAGCACAGTTGCAAGCGGCGTTCACAGCCGCCGGCAATCACCGAACAGGCGGGAGAGCGATGTCCAACACCATTGAGCACGACCACAACGATGACGGCGTCAACCGTCGCGGATTCCTGAAATGCATGGCGTGGGCCGGCACCGGCGCCTTCTTCGTCATGAAGGGCGGGTTGCTGAAGTCCTTCGCGATGAGCCAAATGACCCATCAAGACCCAAAAGCGCTGCAAGGCGAGCTGAGTTTCGTGCAGATCAGCGACAGCCATATCGGATTTAACAAGGACGCGAACCCGGATGTGCTCAAGACTCTGCAGGTTGCGATCGACAAAATCAACGCCCTGCCCACGCGTCCGGCGTTCGTGCTCCACACCGGCGACCTCACCCATCTGTCGAAGGACGCGCAATTCGACACGCTGGAGCAGGCGCTGAAAGGACTAAAGACCGAGCGCGTCTTTTACGTTCCCGGCGAGCACGACGTCGTCAACGACGATGGCAAGCAGTTCCGCGAGCGATTTGCGAAAGGATCGCAAGGCGATGGGTGGTACAGCTTCGACCACAGCGGCGCGCATTTCATCGGCCTGGTCAACGTGATGAACCTTAAAGCCGGCGGGCTCGGCAGCCTCGGCGCGGAACAGTTGGAATGGCTCGAGCGCAACGTGAAGCACTTGAGGCACAGCACTCCCATCGTGGTGTTCGCGCACATTCCGCTCTGGTCGGTCTACCCGCAATGGGGCTGGGGAACGGATGATGGCGCGCAGGCGCTCTCGTACCTGAAGAAGTTCGGCTCTGTCACGGTGCTCAACGGACACATTCACCAAACCATGCGGAAGGTGGAAGGCCGCGTCACGTTTCACACGGCAATGTCGACGGCCTTCCCGCAGCCGGCGCCGGGCATGGGACCTTCGCCGGGACCGATGAAGGTGCCGGCGGAAAAGCTGAGCAGCGTGCTTGGCATTACCGACGTGAACTACGTTGCGGGACGGCACTCGCTGGCGATCATCGATAACGCTCTTGCCGACGGAAGCCGGGAAGGTGAGTTATGACGCGAATCTTTTTCACGTTTGTGCTTGTAGCGACGCTGATTGCCTCGGCTGCCTGTGCGACTTCAGCCGCTTCGCCCGGGAAGAGCGATCAGGCAATCACCATCGATAATTTCACCTTTTCGCCCGCGGTCCTCACCGTCGCCGCTGCAACCACGGTCACGTGGACCAATCACGACGATATTCCACATTCAGTGGTCAGCACCTCTCACAAGTTCAAGTCACACGCGCTCGATACGAACGACACGTTCGCGTACACATTCACGGAGCCGGGAACGTACGAGTATTTTTGCGGCCTGCACCCGAAGATGGTGGGCAAGGTGATCGTCACGGCGAAAAAGTAGCTCACCGGGCGAATCGGAATCCAATCGCGTAACCAGGAGGGTGCGTCGGCGTGGCAAACGGGGCCGATCCAGCGGCGTTTGAACAGCTTTCCGTCCCGCTGTTGCGGCGGCTGTACAACTTTGCCCGCTGGTTGACGCGCGACGAGAGCGAAGCGGAGGACCTGGTGCAGGAGACCTACACG
>JBOGLI010000322.1:0-3593 GCA_050746165.1 Terriglobales bacterium
GCTTTGAGGAGCACGTCGCCAACCTGCACACGCGGCTGCAACGCGCCACGCGCTACCAGTTATTGCTGCTGCGGCAGCGGCTGACGCAGCTCGCGCAGCATGGGGCATTCGCGCGCATGCAGCAGGCGCTCGGCCGCCGCGCGCAACGCATCGACGAATTGGTCTTCCGCATGGCAGCCGCGGAGCGCGGGCTGCTGCAGGCTTACCGGCGGCGTCTCGATATCGCGGGCGCCCGAATCCGCGCCCAGGATCTGCGGCGGGTGTTCTCGGTCATGCAGCGCGATCTCCATGCGAATGAGCACGCGCTGGCGGCAAACATTCGGTCG
The DNA here is from genome assembly GCA_050746165.1 of Terriglobales bacterium. GTDB lineage: Bacteria > Acidobacteriota > Terriglobia > Terriglobales > Acidobacteriaceae > DAISJI01. The sequence goes on from JBOGLI010000322.1 coordinate 327, forward strand.
AGCCTCGTCCGCCTGCGCTCGCGATTGGACGGAGCCCAGGGCCGGCTCGACGCGCTTTCGCCTCTCAACATTCTCGAGCGCGGGTACTCGCTGATTTTCGACGCGAATGGAACGCTGGTGAAGGACGCGTCCCAGGTGAATGAGGGAGACGCGATACGCGCGCGGCTTCATCGGGGAGAGATCCGGGCAAAGGTGGAGAAAGATTCCTAGGTTGATCTCGCCAGGATTCGCCGAACATCCCGGTGCCCATGAAGAATTGCGAAGACGGGTAGAGGGGCTCGGGCAACGCCATAAACGATCAGGTACTAATACACGGGGAAAAAATTCACTGGTTTGTCGGTAAGATCCGCGCGGGAATGGCCCGCGCCCGGATTTTCAGCGAGAAACGCAACCTTTTCCAGGATCACATTCGCGACGTGATCGGCAACATCAGAATTGGATTCTAGCGATAGGTATTCCCAGATCGAGGCGAGATCGTCTTCGGCCTCGGGCGACAGAACATAGCGAGCGCTCATTTTCCTGTCTTAAGGCGCGCCAACCTCGTTCGAACTTCGTGCTCTGATCTACCTTCGCCGCGTTCGATCTGATCGATTCCGCGTTGGATCTTCGCGTTGATTTCACCGCGAGTATCGGCAAGCCAGCGGTCCTGCTCTTCCTGCGTATCCAGCAATCGCAGCAACACCTCTTCCATGGTTGCGGAGCCTACGGATTCCATCTGCTTTTGCAGTCTCGCCTGAAGGGCGGGATCGCGCACCTCGATGTTCATTGTTCCATTGTAGGCAGGGCGGGAAGAGGCGGAAAGCTTAATCGAATGCAAGGCCCAGCCGGAGCACTCTTCCGAGTAGTCGCACCGGACCGGCCGCTCCGCTTCGCGGTCATCCTGCCACGAATGTGCGCCATCTAAATCACTCAGAGACCAAGCAGAGCAGGCGCGCCATTCGGGAGGAAAACATGAGGTATCTTCTAGCAATCGCGGCGATTTCCGCGTCCATGGCCCTGAACGCAGCTCCGGCCGCGGCGCAGGCACAATATCCGGGCAGCTACGCACAACCGCAAGGCTGGCACGGCGTTCTTTCCGCACAGGACCAGCAGCAGTTCGACCAGGATTATTCCAAGTGGGTGGATGCAACGCAGCGACAGGACCGGGACGACATCGCAAAGAACGCGAAACACATGCAGGAAATCATGAGCCGGTACAACATTCCCGCCGGAGTTTCGTTTGACCAGGTCGCTTCCGCTCCTGCCGGCGCCACCGTGTACCCGAATCAGGCGTACCCGAACCAGGCGTATCCGGTAGCAGCCCCGGCACGGCTGTCGCCCGATGACCAGCAGAAGTTCGATAAGGAATACCAGAAGTGGCTGGACGCGCAGCGCAAGGCTGACCGTGACGACATCGACGAGCACGCGCGCAACATGGAGCAGATCATGGCGCGCTACAACATTCCATCGACCGTGGCCTTCCAGTCGATCGCGGCGGGCGCGGGTGTCGTGGTACCGAATGCCGCATACCCGGGCACTGCATGCCCGTACGTCGCACCCATGCAACGGCTCTCCGCGGACGACCAGAAGGATTTCGACAAGGCCTACAAGAACTGGGTGAAGGCGGAGCGCAAGAGAGACATGGACGACGTGAACGGAAATGCGACCAAGATGCGAAACATCATGGCACGCTACAACATTCCCGCGAACGTACCGTTCGACGCGATCGCGACTCCCGGAACGCACTGAGGAAAGGGACAGGGGTCAAGGGACAAGGGGGACAGGGGAGGCGCAATTGCCTCCCCTTTTCTATCTGCAGCGAGTTGGGCGACTCGCGTTAAACCCCTGCGGCGGTGGCGAGTTCGGCCATGGTGGTCACGCGCAGGTCTGGTTCCACGGTGATATTCGGCGTGGCACCCTGGCCATGACTCCCGGCGCGGCGGTCCACCCACACGGTCGAGAATCCCAAGTGCCGCGCGGGTGCGATGTCATGATAGAGGCTCTGCGCGCAGTGGAGCACCCTCTCCACCGGTTCCCCGATGCGCTCCAGCGCCAGACGGAAGTTATTCTCGGAGGGTTTATAGCTGCGCGCCTGCTGCGCGGTAATGATCGCGTCGAATGGATCGCCGAGCAGGTTTGAGGTTGCGGCGAATAGATCGTCGTCGACGTTGGAAATGACCGCGAGTTTAAATCGGGTCTTCAACCGGCGCAGGGCGTCCACTGAATCGGGGAATGGCGGCCATGTGCCAATGGTGTCCGCAAGTACCATCGCCTGCCGGTCATTGAGCGACACTACGAGCCGGGCCGCCATGCGGCGCGTGACACTCTCCAGGATTTCTCGATAAGGACGGTACGGTCCGGCTTCCTCACGCGCTTCCAGCGCCGCATAGAGTTCAAGGATTCCGTCGGCGGAAATAGTGCGTCCGGCGGCGGCGAAGAGCGGACGAATGGCACCGACAATGCCGCTCTCCCAGTCGATCAGCGTGCCGTAGCAGTCGAAGGTGAGCCAGCTGAAGTGTGAGAAATCGAAAGCCATGTGAAGAGGAACAAGGGGCGAGGGACAAGGGGCAAGTTGCTGCGTTCCGATAGCCCGCCCTTGTCCCTTGCCCCTTACCCCGTGTCCCTTGTCCCTATCGAATCTCCACCGGCTGCAGCAGCTTAAAGCTGACAGCAGTCTCGGCGGGCAGAACGATGTCCTTGTTGCCGGTGAAGGCGGCGCCCGCGGTTCCGGCGCCGGCGCCCGCAGCGGCACCGATGGCAGCACCTTTGCCACCGCCGGCGAGGCCGCCGATGATCGCGCCCAGACCGGCGCCTCCGCCGATGGCGACCGCCGAACGCTTGCCCTTGCCTTTCAGGCTCTGGCTCACGGCGGCGGTTTCAACCTTGTAGGTCTTGCCGTTGACGGTGACGGAATCCAGCACAATGCGCAGCAACGCGCCGCCCTTGAAGCGTCCCAGCGGCTTGGCGTCGGCGACGGTGCCGCTCGCCTCGGCGCCTTCCGGAATCACGACTTTGCCGTTGGCGGAAATCGGTTGCGCGACGGTACCGGTAAAAGTGTCGCCGGTGTTGTTGCCCTTGGAACTCAGGGTATTGCCGAGGCGAATCACGATGTGCTCGCCGGCGGGAATGGAGGCGGCCGCGCTCTCGGGCATCGCGGCGGCGCCCGAAGATTTCGCGCCCGGGGTGGTGGTCGCACGCGAAGATCCGGCGGACGAGGTGGCGGGGGGTGTTCCGCCTGGTTGGTCGGTGGATTGTGACGGCGGGGCCGACTGGCAGCCTGCCAAAATG
>JBOGLI010000323.1:0-4741 GCA_050746165.1 Terriglobales bacterium
CGACAATCGACAATCGCACAGGGGGTTGGTCTCTTACGCCACCCGCCGGCTCCCTCCAGGACATAAACAGCAGCTCGTGCGCAGCTCGGGAACGCGCCGGCGAACATCCCGCTGGAAGTTCTGCAGACGTTCGGAGCGCATCGCCCACCCGCCGCGGACCTCGTTCTCGGCATTCGATGCGATTCCCGCCGGACGCAGCGTGGTGTCGGGCGCCGACAAGTTCGTGGAGATATTCGTCATCTCGGCGGGTTGCGAGAACTTATCGGCGATGCGCCGCGGGGTCAGGTCCGCGCCGGTGATGATGCGCTCGCCCGCAGGTGCAGTCTCGTTGTCGGGGACGACGTTGGGGGCGATGATGTTCGTGGACCCGCTCTGGTGCATCACCGGATCCTCTTCCCAGTTTCTTTTGTACTCCGCCTCATAGCGGTTTTCGCGTTCCTTCCAGTAATTTCGGTGCTTCTCGTTGTGCTTCTGCCACTCGCGTTCGTTGTCCAGCGCTTTCTCGTCGAACTCAGGAAGACGAGCGGCCTCTTCCTTGGTCAGGTCGGTCTCGAAACTGCCCTCGTCCGCGGTGGAACGGAAAATGTGGCTGGCCTGGATGAGCACCTTGCGGCCCTTCACTTCGGCGACCAGGTAACGGATGTCGCCGTTTTCGTGATCAAAAACTGCGTCCTTGACGCCGCCGATCTTACCGTCGGAAGCGTAGAGATCGGCGCCGCGAATATCGTCCGCATCCGCCGTAAAGCTGTAATCGCGCAACATTCCGTAATGAGCCATGGCAATACCCCTCGTTCTCTTCGATGCCGCGCGAGAGGCGGGAGTGGTGCTCTGGAATTCCTCGCTCCGACTGATGCTGGCGGGGTCCGGGTCGTCGGTGGTCAGTGATCGGTGATCGGGAGGTGAGCCCGGAAAATCTGTATGTGCAACTGCCGATCACCGACTACCGATCACCGACCACCGCCCCCCCCGTAACGTCCCGTTCCAGTTATTCTCTCCCGCTTCGGGTTGGGTTATTTTGATTCCATGACTCACCCGGCCCTCGTCGAACTCGCGGTCCATTGGTTGCGCGCGCACTATCGCTGCGGGATTGTGCTGTCGGAACAGGCCTGCTGCTCGGGTGAGACCCCGGACGTGATCGGGTGGAAAGGCCGCTGCCGGTCCGTCGTGGTGGAGTGCAAGGTCTCGCGCGCCGACTTCCTCGCCGATCGCCAGAAGCCCTGGCGGCAGAATCCAGAATCAGCGCTCGGTTGTGAACGCTATTACCTGGCGCCCGCGGGAATCATTGACGCCGCTGAACTTCCCGATGGCTGGGGATTGCTGGAGGCACGCGCGCGCAAGATCGAAGTCACGGTCGCGTGCAGCAAGCGGCGGTCGTTGCGCAGTCCGGAAGGCTTGCTCAACGAGATGAACCTTCTCCTCGCCAGCCTGCGGCGGGTCGAGGTGAGGATAGAACCGCAGACCATCACCGACTTTCTCAAGTGGGAAAACCGCATGGCGCGATACAACGGAGGCACGCTACCCTCTGGCGTCAGCGATCCGAAACAAAAGAACGAATACCTGCGCGTCTCGCTTACTTGAGCGCCGCCGTCTTCGTCGTGCCCACCTGCTTCAGCACCCAATCGGAAATCGTCTGGAGCGCTTTCGGCGACATGGTCTCCTCGATTTGCCCATACTCGCTGGGCAGCCCTGTTGTTGCGGGTTGCAGCAGGTGGTTCAGCCCCGCAAGTTCGACCGTCTCGAAGTTTTTGTTCCCGCCCGCTTCCAGCGCTTTGCGGATGGCGGCCAGGTTTTCCTTGGGCGGGACCTGCAGGTCTTTTTCTCCGTTAATCGCCAGTACCGGGCATTTCACGTTGCGCAGCGCGGGAGTGGGATCGTACGAGACGAAGTAGCGATACCAGGGCAAGCTGACGACCGCGAGCTCCTGATTGATGCGCGCTTCCGGGAGCTTCCCGGTCCATCGCTCGCGCAGCTTGCTCTTTAACACGGAGACGTCCGGCTCCGATTTCACCAATGCGACAAACCAACGCTGCTCGGCCTCAGTCGCTTTCAGCGCGGTCGCCGGCGAGCCGACCGCTCGGTTGAGCGCCAGTGTCTGTTCGACGATCAGTTCGTCGCCCGGCACTCCGGACCCGGCCAGCATGACGATGAATGCCACATCCGGATTGCGTGCGGCCACCATCGGAGCAATCACGCCGCCCTCGCTGTGCCCTATGAGTCCGATCTGGTGTGCGTCTATTTCCGGACGGGTCTTCAAGTAAGCGATTCCAGCCTCGACGTCGGTCGCGAAATCCGCCATGGTTGAGGTTTCCATGCTGCCGCCCGACTTTCCCACTCCGCGGTCGTCCACGCGCAACACGGCGATGCCCTTGCGCGTCAAGTAGTCGGCCAGAATGAGGAACGGCTTGTGCCCCATGATGGATTCGTCGCGGTCTTGCGGGCCGGAGCCGGTGATCAGCAGGACCGCCGCAAAGGGCGGTTTGCCTTCGGGAATCGTGATGGTGCCCGCCAGCCGGATGTTCGCGCTTTTGTTTTCGTACGCTACCTCTTCTTCGCGGTACGGGTACGGCTTCTGGGGAACCTGGGGACGTCTGACCTCGAGCGTTGCAGGATCTTTTACCGGCTTAAGCGTAAGCGGCAGGCTGGCGCCGCCCTGTGCCCAGGTGCCGTCGATGGCGATTGCTGCGCGATCGAATTTGCCCTGGAATTTCCCCATCGGCAGCACGATCGTGATCTCGGCGCCACTCAGCGCGACCGACTTGATGGGAAAACCCTTGGCATTCTGGTCCAAGCTGTCCATCGTGCCGGTGATTCCATCGACCGTCGATTGCAAATGAAACGCGAGCCGCAGTTGAACGCCGTTGACATGCAATGCTCCGAGCCAGTCCCCGCGCAGTTCGGAAGGCTGCACCGGCTTGTCTTCTCGCGGAGTAGTGAAGACCAGGGGCCGGCTGTTACCGCCCTGCGTCCAAGTGCCGGTGATCTGCGTGCCATCCGCTGCGATCGTGCCGGTATAGGAACCCGCGACCGCAGCCACTTCCAGGTTCACGTGGGCATCTTTCACTTCGATTGCACTGACTGGTATTCCGATGGAGCCTTGGTCAAGGCTATCGAGGGTCGCATGTAGCGCGCCGTTGGGCGATTTCGTCACGTGCAGCGCCAATCGCAACTCGGAGGGTCCCGCGCGTAAAGTGCCGCGCCACTCACCAACGATTGACTGTGCCTGAGCCGAGCAAACCGCCGCAGTCAACAAGACCAAAGCGGCAAGGTGCGCCTTCATAACGTATCTCCATGCCAAGGAAAGCTGAATGATGGCACTTCAGAGTACGGGCGCACACGGGCGAAAGTCACAAAGTTTGGAATAATTTCCCGAAACGGGAATCAGGGCACGACCGCCCAATGCACGGAAAACCACTTCTTGGGGTCGGTCCACACGGCGCGTGGCGTGAATCCGGCATTGCGCAACATGCGCCGGACGCCCGCGACCGTGTACTTATGGCTGTTCTCGGTGTGGATCCACTCACCAGCATCGAAACGGATGGAAAGCCCGAGCGCGTCGATACGGATCTGCTGCTCGATCTCGCTCTCCAGATATATCTCCATCCGGTGCTGCTTCGCGTTCCACAGCGCGATGTGGCGGAAGGTACGCAGATCGAAGTGGCCGCCGAGTTCGCGATTGATGCGCGCCAGTAGATTGAGATTGAACTGCGCGGTCACACCGGCGGCATCGTCATAGGCGGCGACGAGTGTGTGCCGGTCCTTCACCAGGTCGGCGCCAAGAAGAAACGCATCACCGGGCGCGAGCCGTCGACGGACGCGCAGCAGGAAATCCGCCGCCTCCTCCGGTTCCATGTTGCCGATGCTGGAACCGATATAGAGCACGACCCGGGGCGCCGGCACATCGCGCAGGAAGCGCAGGTCGCCGCCGAGGTCGGCGCAAGTCGGCGAGATGCGCACCGACGGCAATTCCCGGCGCAACGCCGCCGTGGCGCCCTTGAGAGCCGTCGACGAGATGTCCACCGGATAGTAATGGACCTGCATGCGCCGGTCCGCGAGGGCCTGCAGGATGGTGCGCGTCTTGGCGGCGCTGCCCGCGCCCAGTTCGACGATCGACGCGCGGGCGGGCGTTCGGCGGGCGATCTCGTTCGCGCGCTCGCGCAGGATCGCCAGTTCGGTGCGCGTGAGGTAATACTCGGGCAGGCGCGTGATCTCTTCGAAAAGCTCGGAACCCTCTGCGTCGTAGAACAACTTCGGCGGGAGGGACTTCGGTGTCGCCGTCAGTCCGCGGTAAACGTCGTCTGCAATCGCGGAGATCGCGACGCTTCTAATCGCCATCGTTGGCCAGCCTTATGCCCATGAACTGCCAGCGTGCATGGGGCGGAAAAAAGTTTCGATAGGTTGCGCGAATGTGCGATGCGGGCGTCGCGCACGATCCGCCGCGCAACACCATCTGCCCGCTCATGAACTTGCCGTTGTATTCGCCGACCGCGCCGGCAGCGGGACGAAATCCGGGGTAGGGAAGATACGCCGAGGCGGTCCACTGCCAGACGTTGCCGGAAAGCGTTGCTGGTTGTTGGTTGCTGGTTGCTGGTGTCTCAATCACAGTTTCCGCCGCTGGCTGCAGCAACGCGCTTTCAAGAAACTTTGAAACCGGCAACTGACAACCAGCAACTGACAACCGGTCTTCCGCTGCTTCCCACTCTTCTTCTCTCGGCAGGCGAGCACCGGCCCAGCGCGCGAACGC
>JBOGLI010000324.1:0-4291 GCA_050746165.1 Terriglobales bacterium
GCATTGTGGGACTAACCATCGTCAACGTCGCCGATGGCAAAGAAATCAAGCTCCAGACGCCCAAGGACGCATACCTCTCGTTTCCGATCTGGTCCTCCGACGGCAGGCACTTCGCTTTCACCGACACGGTCACCGTCACTGAGAAGAAGGTCGTCGATACCAAGCACCTGACGGTCACCACCGACCAGCAGCCGGGTATCGAGTTATACGTGGCCGATGCCGAGACCGGTGCGGTGAAAAAGATCCCGCATGCCCGCATCAATGCCGTGTACGGCGAGGCCGTGCAGTGGATGCCCGACCAGAAGACGCTGCTCGTGCAGCTCGTCCCTGAGCATCGCGGTAATCCGCCCGAGGAGCCGCAAGTCCCGCTCGGGCCCAACGTGCAAGAGAGTTCCGGCAAACCCGCCCCGGTGCGTACTTACGAGGACATGCTGCAGAACCCGCATGACGAAGATCTCTTCGACTACTACGCCACCGCGCAGCTTGCGTACGTCGATATCGCAACGGGAAAGATCACGCCGGTGGGCGCGCAGGGCATTTTCCAAACTCTCGATGCGTCGCCCGATGGACAGCACTTACTCGTCGCCCGACTGCACAAGCCGTACTCGTACCTGATCCCGGCGTTCAACTTCCCTAAGAAGGTCGAAATCTGGAGCCGTGCCGGCAAGCTCGAACACACGGTCGCCGACCTGCCGTTGGAAGACCGCGTTCCAATCGAGGGCGTGCCGACAGGCCCGCGCTCCTATCACTGGCGTCCGACGGCGAAAGCGACGCTGGTGTGGGCCGAAGCGCTCGACGGCGGCGATCCCAAGGCCAAAGCTCCGTTCCGCGACAAAGTAGTTGCGCTCGCCGCGCCATTCACTGGACAGCCGGTCGAGCTGGTCAAGCTCGAGCAGCGTCTCGGCGGCGGTGGATTCGGACGCGGCGGCGGAGCGCTGCTGTGGGGTGAGAAGTTCGCCTTTGTCAGCGACTACGACCGCAACAAGCGCTGGGTCCGCACGTTCATGATCGATCCTGACAATGGCGCGCAGGCGCCGAAGCTGGTTTGGAGCCGTTCCATCCAGGACCGCTACGGCGATCCGGGCACGCCGATGATGCTTGAACGCAAGGACGGCACGCGAGTCATCGCGCAGTCGGGCGACACGATCTTCCTGCACGGCGAAGGTTCATCCAGGAACGGCGATCATCCGTTCCTCGATCGATTTAACCTGGGGACGCAGAAATCAGAACGCGTTTTCCAGCGCGACGACAACGTCTTCGAAGACGCGGTGGCGCTGGTCAGCGTGGACGGCCCGAAGTTTGTCACGCGCTTCGAGACGCCCACCGATCCGCCCAACTACTTCCTGCGCACCGCGGGATCGATCGATAAAAAGGCGCTGACGAACTTCTCCGACCCGACACCGCAGTTGCGCGGCATCACCAAGCAGTTGGTCACCTACCCGCGGCCGGCGATGGATATCGGCGGCAAGCACATCGACCAGGTCACCTGCTCGTTTACGCTCTACCTGCCGGCGGGATACAAGCCGGGGACGCCACTGCCGACGATCGTCTGGGCCTACCCGCTGGAGTTCAACGACGCGGGCACCGCCAGCCAGGTGACCGGGTCCCCCTATCGCTATACGACATTCGGCGGCCTCTCGGAGCTGTTCCTGCTGACGCAGGGATACGCGGTCCTCGACGGCGCGACCATGCCCGTCATTGGCGATCCGGAGACGATGAACGAAACCTATGTCGAGCAGGTTGTCGCCTCGGCGAAGGCGGCGATTGACAAGGCCGTCGACATGGGTGTCACCGACCGCAACCGCGTCGGCGTTGGCGGGCACAGCTACGGAGCGTTCATGACCGCGAACCTGCTGGCGCACTCCGACCTGTTCAAGGCAGGCGTGGCGCGCAGCGGCGCCTACAACCGCACGCTCACACCGTTCGGCTTCCAGAGCGAGCGCCGCACCTACTGGGAAGCGCCCGACATGTACATGCGCGTCTCGCCCTTCCGCTACGCCGACAAGATCAAGGAGCCGATCCTGCTGATTCACGGCGAGGCGGACGACAACTCCGGAACCTTCCCCATCCAGAGCGAACGCATGTACCAGGCGCTCAAGGGCAATGGCGCCACCGTCCGCTACGTAACGCTGCCGTTCGAAGCGCACGGCTACGTGGGGCTGGAGTCGGTCGAGCACGTGCAGTGGGAGATGTTGAACTGGTTCGATAAGTACGTAAAGAACGGCAGCGAGACCGCGGCAGGCAAGTAGAGCTTCTGAGTTGTCGGTGATCAGCGGTCAGTGATCAGCGGGGGCAAGGCTGAATAGTTGCTGTATACCTCCTGATCACTGATTGCTGAGCACTGATCACTATCGGATCAGGTTTGATCAGCGTTGATCAGCGGCTGCTGTTTCTTTAACTTCTTGCGCGCGACATTCTCCTCCGCCCCGCGCCGGACGGCGATCAGCTCGGCGACGATTGCTACCGCGATCTCCTCCGGCGTGACCGCGCCGATTTCCAGTCCGATCGGCGCGCTGACCCGCTCAAACAGCGCCGGTTCCATTCCTTCCTCGATCAGTTCCTTATAAATCGCGATCGTCTTGCGCTTGGAGCCGATCATGCCGATGTAGCGCGCCGGCGTGGTGACAGCCCAGCGCAGCACGCGCATGTCGTCGCGGTGCCCGCGGGTCACGATGACGATGTAGCTCGATTCTCCCGGAGTTAACCGCGCGCAGGCCTGGTCAAAGTCTTCGGCGATTACTTCGCGCGCGTCGGGGAAGCGCTCGCGGTTGGCGAAGCTCTCGCGGTCGTCGACGATCACGACGTCGAAGCCGGCGGAACGCGCGACCTGGTACGTGTTCACCGCGACGTGGCCGGCGCCGAACAGGTAGAGCACGGGGACGGGCAGGATTGGTTCCACGAAGACCTCGAGGGTGCCGCCGCAGACCAGGCCCACATCGTACTTTGGGTTCTGGTTCAGGTTGAACGTCAGCGTGCGCGGCTTCTCTTCTTCCATGACTTCGCGCGCCGCTTGCCAGACCTCGGCCTCGACGCAGCCTCCGCCAATCGTGCCCAGGATCGAACCATCGTCGCGCACCAGCATCTTCGACGTCTGGAACGACGGGATCGATCCGCGCACGCTCGTGATCGTGGCCAGCGCGGCGCGGCGTCCGGTCGCGCGCAGGTTCACGATTTCCTGATAGATATCCATAACAGAAGTGGTCAGTGATCAGTGGTCAGTGATCAGCCGGGTCAACCCGGAAATTGCCGTGACACTTCCTGATCACTGATTACTGACCACTGAACACTCGTATTGTATCGCCTACGTGTACATCCCGATAATCCGCTCGATTGCCCTCCGGCACACCGCGCAGAACTTGTCGTAACGCGTGAACATGATGCAGTTCTCCTGCGGACGGTAATAGCCCTTGGCCTCGTAATTCGCGCCTTCAAAGGCACCCACCGCGTTGGAGTACTGGTCGTGGTCGAGCAACTGGTCTTCATGGTTCTTCTCTTCGGTGAAAAGCGCGTCCATGACGTTTTCCGGCTCGTTCTTGCGCCGGATCTCGCGGCGCTGCGCCTGGACTTGCTGCGAATACGCCTCGAACTCCGCCTTTTTCCACGGTGTCGGGATAGGCGTGCCGGGCGTGACCAGGTCCTTCCACTTCAGGTTCTGCGGGTCGAGCAGCGCGGTGGCGTTCGGCTCCCACGGCTCCACTTTGTGCGCCGGCGGCAGGTAGGCGACGTCGGAGGTGTAGTACTCGTCGGCCAATCCGGCGAAGTGGTGGCCGAACTCGTGCACGAACACATAGGGCGACCACAGGCTGTCGGCAGCGACCGTCGAGTAGAGGTTGAAGATGCCGCCGCCGCCGTAAGTCTTGCCGTTGGCGAGAATCTCGACGAACTCATACGGCGCGTGCGAGGCGATGTCGCGGAAGCGCCGGTTGTCGAAGGTGAGGATATAACGCTCCGAACCGAAGGCATCGTACGTTGCGCCAACGGGCGTGCGGTGATGAACTCCGGTCGAGGGCCGCGAGATGCCCGACTCCTCCGACGCCGGGCACAGGCCCCAGACGTTGAAGTCCTGCTGGTGCTCCTTGAAGGGCGACGTGGAGAAGAGGATCTGCATCAGGCGCCGCGCGTCCTTCTCGAACTTCGGGCGCTCGGCCGCGGTGTAGCCGTCGCCGAGGATGAGGAAGTCCACCTTGGTCGCCGGATCGCCCGCCTTCTGCAATTCGAGCAGCGGGCCTGGCGAGGGCGGCGCGGAGGTGTCCACGAACTCGCCCTTTGGATCCACGACCGTCGTCCACAC
>JBOGLI010000325.1:0-3135 GCA_050746165.1 Terriglobales bacterium
ATCCTGGAATCACCGACATCGAGATGGGAACGAAGAGCCAGAGCACCGTGCCGGCGGTGGAAGCGCTGCGCGATCAACTGTCGAAGCTGCTGACCAATCCGGTCACCGATGCCGAAGTAAAGGATGCGAAAGACTCGATTCTCAATCGCTTCATCTTCAACTTCGATTCCAAGGGGAAAGTGCTGGGCGAGCGCGTTCTGTACGAGTTCTACGGCTATCCCGCGGACTTCCTCGAGCAGTACCGCGCCGGGATCGAGAAGACGACCGCCGCCGACGTGAACCGCGTGGCGCACAAGTATGTTCACCCCGGGCAGTTCGCGGTGCTGGTGGTCGGGAACCAGAAGGAATTCCAGACGCCGCTGACGAAGCTGGGACAGGTGACGCCCATCGATATCACCATCCCGGAACCCGGGTCCGCACCGAGTTCGGCCGAGGGCAAGCCGGCGCAATCGGATCCGGCGGCCAAAGCGCTGCTCGAAAAGGCGATCGACTACATGGGCGGCCAGCAGGCGCTCAATGGAGTGAAGTCCGTGCACGTCGTTTCCACGCACCAGCAGGAAACGCCGCAGGGCCCGATGACGCTGGAGACGGACGGCTATTCCGTCCTGCCCGACGAGACTTCAACGACGGTGAAAGCCGCGCAACTTCCGGCCCCGATGCACGTTGTGATCTCGCCAGAGGGCGCCTGGATGTCGATGGAGGGACAAGGCTCACGTGAGATGCCCGCATCGGTGAGACAGCAGCGGATCGCGTCTATTAAACACCGGCTCATCTCCGTCGCGCAGAATGCGAATCAGGAGACGGTCACGATGGGAGCAAAGACCCCCGAGGGCCAGACCATCCACATCACCGGCGACGGAGTGAATGACGACTGGCTAATCAATCCTCAAACCGGCGAAGTGATTAGCTCGAAGTTTACGGGCAGCGGCCCGCAGGGGCCTGAACCGTTTGTCGTGGACTTCTCGGATTGGCGCTCCGCCGGCAGCATCAAGGTGCCATTTAAGTCGGTAACGCAAGCGAACGGCAAAACCGAAGACACGGAAACCACTCAGACGTACGAAGTGAATCCCACCGTCGATCCCAAGCTGTTCCAGAAGCCGCAGTGAGGCGTGAGGCACGAGGCTAGGGGAGTTCGGATAGGGCAGATTGTCGCTTATGCGGCGTTGCGCTCGCGGGTGACGACGCGCAGGCGGCCGTCGGTGCAGGTCATGGTATAGAACTGGGCGCACTCGCGGCATAGCCAAAACAGCTCGCGGCGCGCCGACTTGCCCGGCGCTTCGGCCAGCGACTTCCAGCTCCCATCTTCTCCCGCGGTAAATTCATACAGCCGTCCTTCTCGGAAATACTTGAACTCAGTCGGGCAATCCGGATTCGCGCACTTGGAAACCATGACAATGCGTCAGGGTTAGATGTCCTGACTTTCGCGTGGGTAATCCACAATCGAAGGCTGCTGCTCGATTCGCGGGCAGCAGCGGACCAGAGCTGCGGCGCGCCGTCTTTTAGCTTTCTCGCTATAATCCCGCCGTGGATTATTCAATCTCCGAACTCGATCGGGTGCTCACGCCCGCGCTCGCCATCTACTCCGGCGCGGTAGACGCAAACATCGCATTCACACTCGAGCTGCTGGGCGGCGACGCGAACCGCTGGCGGCCGCATGTAAAGACGGCCAAGCTCGAATCGATGATGCAGCGGCTGGTCGCGCGCGGAGTAACCAATTTCAAGTGCGCGACTACGCTCGAGCTGCGCACCGCCTGCGCCGCAGGAGCCCGGGATGTGCTGGTCGCCTACCCGATTACCGGCGCCAATGCGGTGCGTGTGCGGGAGCTTGCCGCGATGTCCGGGAGCACGCGCGTCTCCGTCCTGGTCGAAGCCGCGGAGCAGATCCAGCCGTGGGTGGGAAGTGATATCGGACTTTTCATTGACATCGACCCCGGCATGCAACGCACCGGCATTCCGCAGGAGCACACGCAGGAAATTTTTGAGTTGGCCGAGCGCATCCGCGACTCCGGCCTCGTCTTCCGCGGTCTGCACTATTACGACGGACACCTGCACCAGCCGGATCTCGGGGAACGTACCCGCATCGCGCACGCCGGGTATGCCCGTCTGATGGAACTCGTGGAGACGCTGGAAGCCGCGGGATTGCGCGTGGGCGAGATCATCACCGCCGGAACGCCGGCGTTCCCGTGCACACTGAATTACGCCGGTTTCCGCCGGCGCGGGATCGTGCATCGGGCGTCGCCTGGGACGGTGGTGTACGGCGACGCCACCTCGCGCGGCCAGCTTCCCGACACTTACCGTTACGAACCGGCAGTGCTCGTGGTGTCGCGCGTCGTCAGCCATCCCGGCGCCCACATCGTTACCTGCGACGCCGGACACAAGACTCTCTCCGTGGATACGGGCGTTCCCAACTGCGAAGTCCTCGGCCATCCTGGACTCACGCCGTTAAAACCAAGCGAGGAGCACCTGCCCATCGCGGTTCCCGAGGGCGTGCCGTTGCCCGGGATCGGCAGCTTTCTTTATCTCGTCCCACGACACGTTTGTCCGACCGTCAACAACTTCGACGACGCGCTGCTCATCCGCGACGGACGGATCGAGTCGGTGGAACGCGTCACCGCCCGCGGGCGCGAATTCCCACTGCTCTCGGCGGCTGCCCAAATCGGCGCGTGAGCGAAAGACCGGTGTGCACAGGGTTCGATCACCAGATCACCAGATAGTGTGCCCACCTCGATTTTCCCTGTTCTCAGTTAGTTACCGGCAACTATGACGCACGTCACAGATGTTGGTGCGCTCCAGTCCGCATACTGGGCTTTCATACCGCGAGCGGTGAGGAGCGAGTAAATCGTCATCATGAATAATCGAGCCAAAGTTACGATCGACGGCAACGAGGCGGCGGCCTACGTCGCGCACAAAATCAACGAAGTCATCGCCATCTACCCGATCACGCCATCTTCGCCGATGGGCGAGTGGAGCGACCAGTGGTCATCGGAGGGCAAGCCCAACATCTGGGGCACCGTCCCGCTGGTGATCGAGATGCAATCGGAAGCCGGCGCCGCCGGTGCGCTGCACGGCGCGCTGCAAGGCGGATCGCTGGCAACGACATTTACTTCGGCGCAGGGCCTGCTGCTGATGATTCCC
>JBOGLI010000326.1:0-2899 GCA_050746165.1 Terriglobales bacterium
GGTCCGGACCGCCAACAGCCGGCGCGCCGAGGTCCTTAACAACTTTGCCCAGATCAAGCACACCAGCATCTTTGAGGCGGTGCAACTGCCCAGCGGATCCGGAGCGCATGCGGCCGCACCAGGCGCCGACAAGCAGGACCGGCACCTCCACGTCATCCAGAAACTCATGTCCGCGCCGGTGGTGGGCCAGGCGGGAACGCTGGGAGTAATCCAGGTTTCCAGGAAGGGAATGACGGCTCCGGCCGCCGGCCCGGATTTCACCCCGGCGGATCTTCAGAAGCTGGTTGCCGCGGCGTCGGCGCTTGTGAAGTGTTTCAAGTAATTGCGGAATTGCCGAATTGGGGAATTGCGGAATTGCGGAAGGGAAGCCGAGTTCGGTTTTCAAATTCCTCAATTCTGCAATTCCTAAATTTTGCAATTACTTAATTCCTAAATTCCGCAATTACCCAATTCCGCAATTATTCTGATTTCTGTACCACTCCAGAAATTTTCTAAACGCGCGCCCGCGATGGCTCACATGGGCCTTGTCTTCGGCCTCGAATTCCGCAAACGTCTTGCCCAGTTCGGGGACCAGGAACAGGGGATCGTAGCCGAAGCCTCCAGAGCCGCGTTCCTGGAAGAGAATTTCGCCGGCCGCTTCGCCGCGAAACGTCGCCAGGGTGATTCCGTCGCGGGCCGCCGCGATCACGCACACGAAACGCGCTCCACGATCGCTTTGCGGTACATCTTTCAATTCGCGTAACAGCTTGGCGTTGTTTTCAGGGTCGGTGGCGTTTTCTCCGGCGTAGCGCGCAGAGTACACTCCCGGCGCTCCGCCGAGCGCGTCCACTTCTAGCCCGGAATCGTCGGCCAACACGAGTTCGCCGGGTGCGTTACGGCTATATTCCTCGGCCTTTTTGCGCGCGTTTTCTTCGAAGGTTTCGCGATCCTCTTCGACGACCGGCAGAGAGGACAAACCGGGCAGCGGAGCGACGCTGATACCAAACGCCTGCGCCGCGCCGGCAAAGTCGCGCAGCTTTCCCGGATTCGAGGTGGCAATCAATACTCGCTGCATGGGATGTCGGTGGAAGGGTGCTGAGCCGGAGCCGCTAACTCCCAACTCCTAACTACTGACTACGGTCTTATTGTAGTACCACGCCAGCAGCCGGTCGCAGGCGCCGGCGGCGGCGTGCCCGCCCGGAGTCATGGCCAGCGATCCGAAGAACACGTAGCGGTACATCAACCAGCCCAGGCAGAACAACAGCAGGCCGGCGTCGGCCTTGCCGGCGAGCGGAATCGAGCCCGCGGCGAAGTAGGTGATCGCGACAAACACGGCGACGGCGGCTCCGACGATGGCCAAATCGACGCAGATCGTCGCTAGCAAATGGATGGCGGGCGAAACGCGCATCGGAAAATGCACGCGTGGACCGCCGGCGGGAAGTGAAATATCAATCGGGCTTTCGCCCGGTCCGTCGGCGCCGTTGCCCTCAAGCCACTGCCGCAACCGTTGCCGGTGGACCGGCGGCATGCCGAGGAAGCGCAGCCCGCAGCGTCCCGACGGGTCCGACCACACCGCCGTCGCGACTGCCTCAAATTCTTCATTTTCACCGGGCAGTCCGAAGTGGACCGCGAAAGCACGCCTCGCTTCCAACGGCTCCAGCGCCTGAATGGCCAGACCGCCCTCGCTGATGTCGAGCATCATCGGTTTCTCATCGAGACCGTCCACGCGCACATAGGCCAGTGTGTCGAGGACGCAACGCAGAAAATGGCGGCGCATGCGCGAGACGAGCGATCGCGCCGTCCGCAATACACGGCCTGCCTCTTCATGCGTGACCGGCTTGCAGACGATGAAGTTCGCGCCGCTGGAGTAGATATCGCGCGTTTGCGAGCCGTCGCGGACGATTCCAAGCGCAATCGCATCGCGGTTGGCCGCCGATGCCCGCACGCGGCGCAACACTTCGCCTTCGGCATCGATGGTGTCACAGTCAATGATGATCGGATCGAAGCGGCGGCGGTCGACGGCGTCCAGGGCAATGTCGCGCGTGTCGCAAACCTCGGCCTCGATCCCGAGCTCTCCCAGGGTTTCGCGGAGGATTCCCAGGACGTCCGCGTCCGTGCATAACACCAGCGACTGCGTAGCCATGGCCGCTAGCCTGACACCGCGGGTCGCGGCAGGGAAGTGGCAGGGGAGATTCGGGCCATTTGTGAATGAGTGATGTGTGATTGGCGATTTATTCGGAGTTAGGACTCAATCGCAAATCACCAATCACTAAGTCACAAATGACGAACCGCTCTTCCCTCCGTTATAATGATAGCGACGCGCCCGTAGCTCAGCTGGATAGAGTACTTGGCTACGAACCAAGGGGTCGGGAGTTCGAATCTCTCCGGGCGCGCCATTTCCTTTTCCGATCTAGCTGTGGTCCGGTGCCGATCCGCCACATTTCCCACCGCCATGAAACACACTCCTCTGACTGGGCTTGAACGTTTTGGGCTCAACGAAGGCTCATTTCGCCTTCTCGCCGACCGCAGGGTGCTTGCTTATGTGAATCTCCGGACGTTCGACGTAACGCCAGCGGTGCGGAGACTCCCGCCCGTGAAGCGCCTGGAATATGTGTCCCAACGAGTGGACCGGTGGATCCATCGTCTGCATCGACTTTTCCCTAACCTGTCATTCAAGGCGAAGTCGGGCAAGCGCTCCGGCCGGAGAGTACGGCGTTGGTCGGACTTGCCCGCGACGCTCGAGGTGCACTGCTCGGTAAGGGAACTCCTAGCGATCGCTGACACAGCGGGGATATGTTCCGTCTACGTTGCGAAAATAACCGGGCTCCGGCCCCACCGCAGTTCGAAACCTGCATTGGGCTGGTATTGCGTCCGGGCCTTGGTCGTGATCCGCGTTGAAGGTGCGACGTCGGGTCTGCAG
>JBOGLI010000327.1:0-4086 GCA_050746165.1 Terriglobales bacterium
CCTTTTCCCAGTCTCGTTGCACCGTGCGTTCGGTGATCTCGAGTGTCTCGGCTATTTCCTGCTCGCTGTAGCCGCCGAAGTAGCGCATCTGCGCCACCTGCGCCAAACGAGGCTCGGCCTGCTCCAGAGCCTCAAGCGCCTCGTGCACCGCCAGCACCGTTTGCTCGCCGTCAGCGAGATCAGCGCCGAGGTTGGTGGCCAACGTCAGCGCCGGTCGATCGCCGCCGCGCTTCTGCGCGATGCGTTCGCGGGCGCTGTTGACTATCACAGAACGCATCACTTGGGAGGCGTAGGCGAAGAAGGCGCGCCGATCCTCGGCACGCAGTTCCCCGACGCGCACGAATCGCAGGTATGACTCGTGCACCAGGCAGGTTGTGTCCAGCACTGTGTTGCGCCCCCCATCGCGCAGCCGTGCATGCGCCAACCGGTGCAGTTCATCGTAGGCGGCCGCAAACAGCGCATCGCGAGCCCCCTCGTCGCCCGCCTGTACCCTTCCTAGCAGCTCGGTGAGCTGATGCATTGACCGCGTTGCCGCCCTGCCGTGGCTCGAACACAACAAGCTAACGTGTCCGCCGGGCCCGCGCCATGATTTTCGTCATCCCGGCATGTCGGGTTTGGCCCCCGGACGGTGTCTGTAGAGGTAAGGCAGCGAAATCGGTCGAAATGGCAACAACTTGATCGTGCTGACCTAGATCAGCCCTTACCGACATTCCAGGAGACCACAATGAACAGGATCACCTCATCCACCCGTCTTCATAGTCTGCTCGCCACCGCGATCTTCAGTACTCTGGCCTCGAGCTTCGCCGTGCTGTCCATGGCTGCCGACAGCGACCAGGTGCCTCAGCTAACGGTCAAGTACGGGGATCTCAATGTATCGAGGTCGCAGGGCGCCAGCGTGCTCTACGGGCGCATCCGCGCGGCGGCCCTGGGAGTGTGTTCCAACTGGGATCAAAGCGATCCATTCTCCAACATGGGCCGGCGCGACTGTGTGAAACAGGCAATTGCGAACGCAGTGAGTAAAGTCAATCAGCCGGCGTTGTTCGCTGTCTACAATGCGAAGAACGAACAGCCGCTGCCGATGCTCGTCGCCACTAAGCAGCCTCGATAGCCCGTTCGATGTGCGCTGACTGTCAGTGCAGCGTCAAGACTGATCCAAGCGGGCCCAGACTGTTTACGGCAGTCTCGGCCCGCTGACTCTGCCTCCCGGACGCCGTCGCCTCGAAAAGGCCCCGGAATTTGGTGCCGCCATGTAGACATGGTGAGGTCCGCGCTTGACCATAGTTCGTTATTTCGCTAAATTACAAACATACCGCCTGCCAAACGAACATCCATTATGCGGTTTGTCCCGAGTCTCCTCATGATGCTGACCTTGGCCACGGTATACCCGGCCCATGCCGCGCAGGACGTCGAGGTCAGCGTGGGCGACGGGATGGGCTCACTGCATGGTTCGCTGCTGATGCCTGACGGCGCTGCGAGCGTGCCCGCGGTGCTGATGATCGCCGGCTCTGGGCCCACGGATCGCAATGGGAACTCAACCATCGCGGGTGTGCGTCCGAATACCCTAAAGCTCTTGGCACAGGGCTTGGCTGCGCAGGGCATTGGGAGCTTGCGCTTCGACAAGCGTGGCATAGGGGCCAGCGCTGGCGCGATGACTGCCGAAGGTGATCTACGGTTCGAGACGTATGTCGATGATGCCATCGCTTGGGAAACATTCCTGGGTGCACAAAAGCGCGTTTCATGCGTCACTATCTTGGGTCATTCGGAAGGGGCACTGATCGGAGCGCTCGCTGCGGCGAAGACGAAGAATATCTGTGGGTTTGTCTCGATCTCCGGTGCCGGCCGCTCCGCCCCGGACGTGCTGGCGGCGCAGCTGTCCGCGCAGCACGGAGGATTACCACAACCCCTGTTGGGGCAGGCACTGGCGGTGATAGCGACATTGAAGAAGGGCCAGACCGTGGCCGATCCCCCGCCGCAGCTCTCCGCCCTGTTTCGGCCCAGTGCTCAGCCGTATTTGATCTCGTGGTTTGCCTATGATCCTGTAAAGGCCATTGGCTCAGTGAGCGCGCCTATACTCATAGTGCAGGGGACCACCGATCTGCAGGTGAGTGTTGCGGATGCGAAGTTGCTCGCAGCGGGGCATCCGGGCGCAGAGCTGGCACTGCTGGACGGCGTTAATCATGTACTGAAAAGCGCGCCCCCCGACCACGCAGCCAATATCTCGACCTACTCCGAACCTGACTTGCCGCTGGCGCCGGGAGTCGTGACTGTCATCGCGGACTTCGTGAACCGGGTGTCGAAACAATGAAGGACGTATTCGACGCGCTGGCGCATCCAGTTCGGCGGGAAATCCTGCGGCTGCTGCGCAAGCGGCCGATGAGCGCAGGGGATATCGCCGACCAATTCGATCTCGCCAAGCCGACCTTATCGGGCCACTTTGCGGTGCTGAAGGCAGCGGGACTGGTGACCGGGAAGCGCAAGGGTACCAGCATCATCTACCGGCTGAACTTGAGCGTCCTCGAGGAAGCCATGGCCGCGCTGATGGCCATTGCCGACATAGCGGCGCCGCAAGAGAAGAGAGGACGCCAATGCGCATCCGCGCGGCGCTGATCATGAGCGTGCTGATCATCGCCGGAATGGCGCTGTTGAGTGCGCTGGCTTGGCCACAAATACCGGTCGGAGCGCGGATCGCCACGCATTTCGACATCTTAGGGCATCCGAATGGATTTAACGGCAAGACCGTCGCGCTCGTGGTTCTGCCGCTCACGGGCTGCGGCTTGACGCTTCTTTTCACAGTATTGCCGATTCTGCGCCCAAGCGCCGCCAACGAGCGAACCGCCGGGAGCATGGCTTACCAGGTCGGGTGGATCGGCGCGCTGCTATTGCTCGCCGTGTGTCATGTGCTAATCGTGATGCAGGCGCGTCACACATTGGTGGAGATTCCGGGTGACATGACGTTCTTCGTCGCCATCCTGATCGTGGCCGTCGGCAATTTTCTCGGCAAGACCGAACCGAATAGTCTTGTCGGCATCCGCACGTGGTGGGCATTGTCCAGCGATTACGCATGGGAGAAAACCAACCGCGCGGCCGGCCGTATGTTCGTGGCGGCGGGCCTGGTGGGACTGGGAACGGTCGCGGTGACCGACAGGGCGACCGCAAGCAGAATACTGATCGGCGCCATTCTGCTAACGGGCGTGGCCGCGGTGTTCCTGTCCTACTACTACTGGCGCACCGATCCCGATCGCAGCCGCCACTGAGCCGGGCGCGCCTAGGTTACGGGATCCTTAGGAATCTCAAACCGAAGGCTGCAAACACCAAGACAATGCCGATGTTCACCATGAGCCGTTCCCAGAATCGATTCCTGAAGAAAAGTATATCTACGCTAACGACAACGCCTATCAGCACCACAACGTAAAGTACGACAAACATGTTCTTTGTCATTTCAATCACCAGTTAACAGGTACCAATAGCCGCCTACACATGGGGTTGCCGAACTTGCCCTTAAGATCCTATTGCCGTTGATCGCTGGGGTCTACCACATCAGCGGGTAGCGGCCGAGGCGCGGTACGTGCGCTGCTTTGTGGCGGCGCAAGATTAGCCAAAGCGGCCGCTGGGCGCATCGGCATGGAAGGGCTTGAATTCGCTCGTATGCGCGCTAGATTTACCCGATCCGCGAGTTGGAAAAGCGATTTGTGACAGCAGTTTGGCATTTCACGCCACAATTGGACGTCTACTTGGCGGCGAGCTTCATTCTCGCCATCACTCCCGGACCAGGCGTGGTCTACATCGTTACGCGAAGCGCGACGCACGGTCGGGCGGCAGGAGTCATGTCCGTCGCTGGCGTGGCGCTTGGAAACTTAGGGAGCGTGCTCGCTGCGTCGCTAGGACTGGCTGCAATACTCGCCTTGTCTTCGGCCGCCTTCCAGGCGGTCAAATATCTAGGCGCAGCTTACCTGCTATATCGTAACCGTCCGATTCTGGCCGCATTGAAATCGGGCGTTTGATCAGGCGGCCAGTCGAATCGAGGGTGCTTGGGAGGCGACGTTCCAGGGCAGTAGTTCTTCGATCTTGTTGACCGGATGTTCGGCG
>JBOGLI010000328.1:0-2487 GCA_050746165.1 Terriglobales bacterium
GCGCGGTGTTTCGGTTGGCAAGGAGTCATAAGGCGGTTCCGTGAATAGGGTCTCCGCGCCTTGCTTCTCGAAAGTCAGATTCACGGTTCGCCCGATCGCGCGGGTCCGGTGCACGGTGCCCGCAGGAACGACCACGCTTTGCCACGCGCCAAGCGCTACCCGGCTGCCGTCCGCAAAATCGATCTGGAGTTCGCCGGCGACGACCAGGAAAAGCTCGTCGGAGCCGGGATGCTTGTGCCACCGGTACTCGCCTTCGAAGACCGCAAGGCGCATGCAATCTTCGTTTACATCGAACAGCACCTGATTCCTGTAGACCTCGGTCACCTCGGCCTGCTTCGAACGAACGTCAACGACCGTCATGGCCGCATAACCCGCCTTCTCGGATGAATATTCCCGCGCTGTGGGCAGGTGCGAAGTCATGACGAAGTGCTCCATGTAACGCTGACGGCGGGTTGCTGCCGGCATGGCGTACGCCTGGATGGATTGTCGGGCCGCAGTGCCGTCAACGCAAAACTGAACTGCCTGCCGTTGATCTTCGCGATGTCGGTTTCGAGCGACGGCTTTTGCTTCTTGGCATCTGACGCCTGAATTTAGCGGCGCCGGTACGGCGTCCGCTGGACTGAGATGTTAGACCGAAGCGTCACGGAAAGCCCGCAAAACGGAATTGATACGCGTTTGATAGCCAGGCCCTTGTGCCTTGAACCACTCAATCACATCCTCGTCGACGCGCAGAGATACCGCAGCCTTTGAGGGTCTTGGTTGTAGCCCGCGACGAACCATGCCGCGAACAATGTGCCGAATGTCGGCCTCAGGGTGCTCGCGAGTGGCCCCACCGGTAGGCTCAGCCTTGAGTTTGGCCCAGTCAGTTTTGGACTTGATTGAAGTAGATTTGCGCTTCACGTTGTGTGGCTTTGCGGAAAGAGAGGATGCGGATTTCATGCGCGGTCTCCGTATGAACGATGGACACCGGAGTACCAGCCAAGAGCCCAAGAGTGACTAACCGTTGCTCGCCGTAGACGAAACGATCGTCTTCGAACGTGAAGGTGAGACCCTCGAACACACGGGGCGCGTCGACAAAGTCAAGCCCGTGAGCTTTGAGGTTCGCAGCACGTTTGGCCTTTGACCAAGTGAACTCCATGGTCAATCGTATATACAAAACGTAATTGCGTCAAGAAGTTCTGCTTCGGTCTGGCGCTTGAATTTAGCGGCGCGAGGCCGCGCAGCGCATGAGCGTCCGCTGGAATGAGTAGTTAGACCTCAGCTAAAAATTGAGAAAATAAACTGGTGCAGCCGCCGCGAGTATGGCGCAAGCCTGGAGCACTAGCACCGGTATCGCAGAGCGCGGAGCCTGCGGCAGCCATTTGAACGCGAAAAACGCCACGAGCGGAAGCTGCCCGGCAACTAGGATTTGCCAAAGATGAGCGGCCGTACCCTCGTCGACTTCGCGGGCGGTGCCGAACATGGCGACATGACCAAGCACCACTGCCAAGGCAGCGAACGACATCGCTAGTGGGAGAAACGCGCTCGGGCGTTTAAGCACAGTGGGGAAATTCATTTCGCCTCTCCTGCTTTGGTCTGAGGTCTAACTCGAACTGGATTTCAAAACGAAGTGTAATCCCGCAGCCTGATCCTGGCGTCCCGATCTTCCCGCTCGAGTCAGGGCCGCGGCTCGACAAGAGCGTCGGTCTTCGACGCATTGTCGGGGGTCTGTTCCCGGTTGCCCGCCAGCACCACCAGCGCAATGCCGCAGATGATCGCCACCGACGCAACGATCAAACGCAGCGTCAACGGCTCACCCAGAAAGAAAATCCCGCCCGATGCCGCGATGATGGGAACACCGAGTTGCACGGTTGCCGCGGTGGTCGATTTCAGGAAGGGCAACGCCGTGTACCAGATGGCGTAGCCCACGCCCGAAGCCAACGCGCCGGAAAGGAATGCGTAGCCGACACCGGCCGGGTCCAGAGAAACGCGACTCGACAGCAACAGGCTCAGCACCAATGCCATGGGCAAGGCCCGCGCAAAATTTCCCGCGGTGACTTTCAGCGGGTCTCCCGCGCGCTTGCCGCGCAGGGAATAGATTCCCCAGGCGATACCTGCGCCGAGCATCAGCAGTGCGCCGATCAGTGGCGGTGCGGACAATCCGGGCAACAACAGGCCGACGAGTCCGCCGCATGCGAGAACCAGCCCGGCAATCTGCAGCAGACGCATGCGCTCGCCCGAGCCGATGCCGACACCGATCATGGTGGTCTGCACGGCACCGAACAGCAGCAGCGCGCCCGCCGCCGCGGTCAGATGCACGTAGGAGAAGGAAAAGCCCGCGGCATAGGCGAACAAGGCCAGCGCCGACAGCCAATTACCGCCGCCAGCGCGCACGCCTCCGCGCAGCCAGACCAGAGAACATAAAACGATGGCGCCGGACAGCAGCCGGACCGTCGTGAAACTGGCCGCATCGATGTGGGTGTGCACGAGCGCCGCACGGCACAACAG